>CAZSTM010000072.1:0-11586 GCA_964609635.1 uncultured Gemmatimonadales bacterium | reverse complement strand
ATCTGTAACTACTCTATTCATAATAAAAGGCTTTTTTTCTAATATACAAGGGGCGCACCCGTGTGTGCGCCCATTAATAAGATAAATGTGTCAAACGTCGGGCGGACACACGGGTCCGCCCGACTACAGGATTTGTTAAAATTTGTGAATAATTCGGCTTAGAGCCGACAAATTTTCCATCGGCGAAAAAAGACCGACTACCAAACGACGGAGGTTCCCGGTGCAGGCACCATCCCCGCGACCCGGTTTGCCGCTGATATTTCTTCTGCTCATCCTGACACTCTGCGCTCCGGGCGCCTATTCCCTGCCGGCACAGTCGCAGATCGGGCCGGCACAATCAAAGTACATCGAGGATATTAACCGGGACGGCAGGGTCGACATCACGGACGTAATCGCCCTGCTGCTCATGGCCCGGGAATCTCCGGCAGACCCTCAGGTGGATTACAACGGGAACGGCGCCTGGTCGGTGGCGGATGCCGTTGCGCTGCTGCTCAATCTGCGCAGCGGCGACCTCCACCTGTCGGAGCCCTCAGCCGACAGTTGGCGGGTACTGGGCCCCGGCGGCGGCGGCTCCATGTTCCTGCCGACAATCAATCCCAACGATCCCGACAACGTTCTGGTGCGCTGCGATATGACCGGCGCTTACGTTACCTTCGATAACGCCGCAAGCTGGTCCATGTTCAACCTGCGCACCGTAGTTTACGATTTCGAGTACGACGTTTCGACACCCGGTACGGTCTACGCCGGCAACACCGGCCTTTACCGCTCAACCGACAATGGACTGCACTGGCGGCTGATCTACCCCGATCCCGGCAATATAATAGCCGAGCGTATGGAAGGAGATCATGCCGAACAATGGTTCGAGACTACTGATGGTATGCCTGATAGATCGATAATAAAGGTCAAGGTCGATCCGGCGAACAGCGACCATATATGGCTGACCTTTTCAGGGGCTGGGCCTGAAAAGAAAATCCTGGTCTCTCACGACAGAGGAGCGAGCTGGGGCTGGATAAATACAGAAATATTCGGCAATGTGCTCTCGATTTTCCCTGGAAGCTGGTGGGACAAACCCGATGAATTAATAGTGATAACGGACCGATCTTCCCTTCTTATCACCGAGGAAACCGGGGAGGTGGTCAATCTTAACATACCGCCGCAGACTCCCTTCATGGAAGCCAAAGGCGGCAAAGGTGAAAATGGAGTTATCCTGTACGCTCTTGCGGGCAGCGAGTATGGAACGGACAACGTTTACCGTTCCACCGATCTCGGTTCCAGCTGGCAGAAATGTACTACCAGCCTGCTCGAGGGTGCCGATTTAATTACCCTGGCGGTCTGCGAACAAACCCCTGAGGTGGCCTACCTGTCCTGCGGCTATTTCACCGGGGAGGGCGGACTGAGGGAGTTCGGGAATTTCAAGACCTCCGACGCCGGACAAACCTGGAGCTGGGTCTACCGAGCCACAGCCGATATAGTCCTTTCTGATAATTTTGCTGAAGGCTGGATGGACAGGGATTACGGACCGATCTGGAGAGAATATGCCTGGTCCCTGGGGGCCTGTCCCACAGACCCGGATATCTGCTACGCCAGCGACTGGGGCGGCACTATCCGCACCCTGGACGGCGGGGCCACCTGGGAGCAGGTGTACACCAATATGCTTCCGGACGGTTCTGCATCCAGCCGCGGCCTGGATGTTACCACCTGCTACGGAGTCCACTTCGACCCCTTCGATGCTGACCATATTTTTATCACCTATACCGATATCGGCCTGTTTCACTCGACCGACGGCGGGGAAAGCTGGCTCCACTCTATCGAGGGGATACCCTCCGACTGGGAGAACACCTGTTACTGGCTGGAATTCGACCCTGAAGTCGAGAACCGCATCTGGTCCGTGTGGGCCAACTGCCACGACCTGCCGCGCCCCAAGATGATGCGCTCCGGAAAACTGGCCCAGGGCGGGTATGCCGGCGGAGTGGCGGTATCGGAGGACGGGGGCCGAAGCTGGCGGACCACAAATTCAGGGATACCTTCCAATACGGTATGCACGCATATTGACCTGGACCCAACCAGCCCGGTCGACTCCCGCACTCTTTATGTCTGCGGATTCTCCAGGGGAGTTTATAAGTCTATCGACGGCGGCGGCAGCTGGTCGGAAGCCTCCAGCGGCCTGGGGACCAACCGCAATGCCTGGCGCATAACCCGCCTGCCGGATGGGACCCTCTTCCTGCTCGTGGCCCGGGGGCTGGAGAGTTACCAGATATCCGAGGATTATGTGGGGTCCCGGACAGTCGATGGAGTACTTTATTCCAGCAGCGATGAAGCTGCAAGCTGGCAGGTGAACGGCTTGCCCGAGAGGGTGAACGCTCCCAACGACCTGGTTTTCGATCCCTCGGACCCGCAGCGGATGTACTTGAGCTGCTGGCCTTCCTCTGAAAAGTCGGGAGGTCTTTTCCGCACCGAGGACGGGGGCAATTCCTGGCGGCAGGTTTTCCGGATAGATGCCCATGTCTATGCAGCCGCAGTGGATCCGGCCTGCCCCTCCACCGTTTATATCAATACTTTCGACAGCGCGGCCTTCCGCAGCATCGACCGCGGCCTGACCTGGCACCGCCTCAAGGGTTACACATTCAAGTGGGGACACCGGCCTGTGGTGGACCCTCACCATCCAGGCATGCTGTACCTGACCACTTTCGGCGGCAGCGTATCTTACGGCCCGGCAACCGGGGTACCGGGAGCCTTAGAAGATATCGTGAACCTCCCGGACCAGTGGCGCTGGGGAGATATGTAGGGCGTGCCCTTCTTTAAGTCGAACGGTCTTTTCAGTCAGCCGGTATCAGGCTGGGAGCGACCGAAAATTTCTATTTCCATCCTGAGCCATTTCCCTGCCGACAGCCGCCTAGGCCCCTCATTCTCAGCCTACCCTTGACTACCTGCATATTGACAGATAATATAGACCTTCGACGACATTTATTTTTGGAGGATCAACCCCTTCCCGGAGGAACCCATGCAAAGCCGACCTCTGTTTATCCCTCTGCTGTCGGCGGTTTTTTATCTTTGCCTGTTATCGTCTGCTTTGGCCGCGCCGGGCTCGGCGGCCACCAGGGTCAGCGCGGCCGATTTCCAGAGTCCCGAGTCCCGCACCGCCGGGATCCAGGAGGCCGTGGACGCCCTGCCGGGCGAGGGGGGCATAGTCTACATCCCGGCGGGCACCTATGAAATCACCCGTGCAATTCACCTGCGCAGCGGGGTGTATGTCCGCGGGGACGGCAGCCACACGGTGATCGCCCGGCGCGAAAAGTGCCTCCAGGTTCCCCTGGCCTCGCGGTCAATGGCAGGGGAGAAGAAAGTCAAGGTAAAGGACATCTCGGGTTTCAAGGCGGGCAACGAGGTCTGCGTGCGCAGCGACAGCTCGCACGGCTGGTGGTGCACCCATACCCTGATCGCATCCATCGAGGGCAATACCATTAGCCTGGCGGATACTCTCACCCATAACCACCTGCCCCCCGAGAACGCCTGGGCATCCAATCTTTTTCCCGGCTTCTACGCTGTCGATGCCAGCGACATCCGCATCGAGGACCTCTGCATCGACGGGCGCATGAGTGATGAGGACCGAAAGCTGCTGGACAATGATTTCACGCTCTCGGCCGTGCATTTCAGGGATGTCAGCGACTGCCTGGTGGCCCGCGTGCACGTGAAAAACTATCCCGGGGACGGGATCAGCATCCAGATTGGCGATAACGCCACGGTGACCCACTGCCTCTCGGAATACAACCTGGGACACGGCTTCCACCCGGGCACCGGTATCACCAGCGGCGCCTGGACCGATAACGTGGGCCGCTACAACGGCTGGGACGGCCTGTTTTTCTGCCACCGGGTGCGCCACAGCATCATGAGCGGCAACCGCTTCCACAATAACGGCTGGAACGGCATCGGGGGCCTGGGAATCGGCGGCACCGGGGGCGACCGCTACAACGTGGTCTCCGGCAACTTCTGCTCCGGCAACGGCAAAAGCGGCATCGAGTGCAAGGTCGGAGGCAACAACATTATCACCAACAATGTCTGCGAGAACAACTCGCAAAACGAGCCGGGACGCTGGCCCGGCATCCTGGTCAGGGATACCCACAGCAGCGTGATCAGCGGCAACCGCTGCCTGGACTTCCAGTATCCGGACTCGGTCAAGACCCAGGGCTATGGTATCCTGGTCGAAGGGGAAAGCCGGGACAACATCATTACCGGCAACCTGGTCACCGGCTGCAAACAAGGCATTACGGGCGATGCACTGGACCGGAACATTGTCTCCGACAACCTGATCCGTGAAGCCCACGAACCAGAGGGAATTTAAGCCGCGGCGGAGCTCTTGAAAAAGCCCCGGCCCACTTTAATAAAGAGGAATCCATGTCGAAGCGCTTTGTCGCCTTTCTGGCGCCGCTCCTGGCTGCGGTCGCCTTTCTCGGCTGCGGCCCCTCCCTGAAACAGAGGCCTTTAGAGCCTGGCCCCCTGAGTGCCGGGCGCCTGCTGGACGGCGCGGCCGCGGCCGGTTTCCTGGCCCGCGAGGTTATCACCGACATTCCCGAGGTGAAATCCTCCAGGTTCGCTTTTACCACTTACGATTACCATGACGATCTGCTTGAAGAACTGAGGCGGCGCTATCGGCTGGAGGAAGTAGTTGCGGCGGGCGAGGATGAATGGACCAGGCAGCTCTTACTGAAAGACTGGGTGGCCGGGAAGATCACTAACGGCAATCCCACGGTCGAAGCCCGGAATGCCCTGGAAATCCTCGAACACGCAGCCGCAGGCAAGAAGTTCTACTGCACCTATTTCGCTATCACCTACATGCAGTGCGCCCAGGCACTGGGCTGGCAGGCTCGCAAGCTCGGAGTGGACCGTTACCACGGGCCGGACAGCCTGGGAAGCTCCCACCACGGGGTGGCCGAAGTCTGGTCGAACCGGTTCGCCAAGTGGGTGGTTATCGACGCTCAGAGCAACCTGCACTTCGAGAAAGAATCGTTTCCCCTGTCCGCCTGGGAAATCCGGGCCGAATGGCTGAAAAACCAGGGCCGGGACGTGGACCACGTGGTCGGGGTCCCCCCGCAGGCCCGGCGCAAAAACCCGGCAATAGTCTGGTGGGAGCGTGCGGATGAAGACGAGACCGCCTGCTATTTCTGGATTTACGTCTCGGACAACGCGGTGAACTGGGATGAACAGGGTGCGGCGGGCTTCATCTTTCCCCGGGACAGCGCCAATGCGGGCCTTACCTGGTACCAGAACGATTACGATAACAACCGCAGCATCCCTCATACCGGCTACCGGAAAAAGCTCTTCCGGTCTACCGAGCGCCTCGAGGACGCTTACTGGAGTGTGGGCCTGGTCGAAGCCGGGCTAGACTCCGCAGCAGGAGGAAAACTGTTCCTGGGCCTGGAGAGCTACTGTCCCAACCGCACAGGCTACGAGGTCGCCTTTGACGGCAAGACCTGGGAAACGGCGGCGGATGAGAGGCAGCTTGCCTGGCCTGTCAAAAAAGGCTGGAACCGCCTGGGCCTGCGCACCGCCTCCCAGGGTGGAATCAAGGGCAGGGCAACCTCGGTGCGCCTGCTGCTGGAATGACCCCAGGTCGGAGAACACACAGCAGCAGCTATTACGCTGTCGTAATCACCGGGTGGTCAAGCCCACTCAGGTCTTTCTCTATTCTTCCAGCTTTTTTTTAACCTCGGCCACGTGGCCTTTAACTCTGACCTTGGGCCAGATGTGCGCCAGTTTTCCACGGATATCGATCAGAAACGTGCTGCGCACCACACCCATGTACTTCTTCCCGTACATCGATTTCATCTGCCAGGCGCCGTAACTCTCCATTACTTTGTGCTCCGGGTCGCTCAGCAGTGTTATTTTCAATCCATGCTTTTCAATGAAACTCCGGTGCGATTTTGTAGAGTCCGGGCTGACACCCAGGATGAGCGCGTCCAGTTGTTCGAATTCGGCTAATTCGCTGCTGAACTCACAGGCCTCGGTGGTGCAACCGGGAGTATTGTCCTTGGGATAGAAATAAAGAACCACCCGTTTGCCTTTTAAATCCTTAAGGCAGACTCTCTTATCGTTCTGGTCCGGCAGACAAAAATCCGGAGCCTTTTCTCCGACACTCGGCATTTTACAGCCCCTTTCATGTCTCGATTAAACTGCGGAAAGCGCATGGTAACACACTGTCCTGCTTTTTCAGTAACGGCTCATATTTCCTGAAAGTTACAGAGAAAACCGGCGAAATCAGGCTTCCATGTTGCATTTCACGGCGATAACTCCTTGCATCGTATTCAGCAAAAATAAATCCGACCTGGAGTTGAAAGAAAAGGCGGGTATATCCGGCAATACCCGCCTTTTAAGTAATTATTCTTAACCGATAGTTATTCCTGGCCTTCAGGCTCCGGCACGCGCTGGCCTAGCTCCTGGTCCAGCAGGAAAATACTCCCGGCATGGCCCTTCACCATTTTCAGCTTGTCCACCACCTCCAGGACCGAGGCCTCTTCCTCCACCTGTTCATCCACAAACCAGTTCAAGAAACTTACGGTTGCATGGTCCCTTTCAGCCAGTGCCAGGTCCACGATATCGTTAATCATCCCGGTAATTTTCTGCTCGTGCTGAAAGGCGGCCTCGAACGCAGCCGGCGGAGAGGACCATTTAGCGGGCGGCCCCTCCACTTTTTCCAAGACCACCTCGCTGTTGCGACTTTGCAGGTAATCGTAAATCCTCATTGCGTGGCCCTGTTCCTCGGATGCCTGGACTTTCATCCAGTTGGCCATTCCCGGAAGATTCTCCTGCACAAACCAGTTTGACATCGACAGGTAAAGATACGCTGAGTAGAGTTCGGCATTGATCTGATCGTTCAAGGCCTTTTGCACTTTCTTGGTCAACATGATGCTTTCCTCCTTGGTTAATTAAGTCCTGCATGATTCAGATTGAAAAAATGCGCGACAATTATTTCCCTGCCGGCTCCGCTGCCGTCAAGAGCAAGCCTGTCGCCGGATTTATAAATAAACCATCCTTTTTTAAAAGACAGGTCTGGAGAAATTCTATCCACGACACCGGGCCTTCATTGCCGAACCTGGCCTTGTCTCTCCGGCTTTTCCCGTTCATTGCATTCCGGGCAGATTCCCAGCAGTTCGATCTTGAATCCCAGGATTCGGTAGTTGGTTTTACCTTCCCGCTCCCTCTCGAAGTGAACTACCGGCCGGCCCGGTAAATCATCCACCCGGCGGCACTTTATACAGCGCACGTGATAGTGCCTGGCGTTATCCCCGTCAAACCGCATCTGCCCTTTCGTGTCCGGCAAAGTCCGAATAGTGCCCTGCTTCGACAGAATCTGCAGATTGCGGTAGACAGTTCCCAGGCTGATTCTCGGAAGACGGCGTCGGACTGCAATGAAAAGCTCATCCGCTGTCGGATGGGACTTAAGACTCCTGAGCTCCTCAAGAATCAAACTTCGTTGATTAGTCATACGTGTTTTAGACTGGTCGGCCATTTACTCTCCTTAATAGGAACTATTACTATTTATATTATAAAAAAAGATTGACCTTTTGTCAACCCTTTTTTTAATAAAAATTTTCGACTCCGCAAGCCCCTGCCGCCCCGAGCAAAATCCCCATTATTCTTTTTCTTTCCGGGGGTCTATGGATTTTAGACCATTCGCTCCAGCAACCTGATACCCAGCCAGAGGAAACGCGGCACGTGGAAACAGCCTTTGTAAGGGCCCCCTTTGAAAGTGTGGGTCGGCGTTCCCCGGCGGTCCAGGTAGCCGTACCACTCGCCGTGTTCGGGGTCGCTGAAACGGCTGAAAGCATAGTCTGTTATCTGCTGGAAACGATCCGCGTACTTTTTCTCTCCGGTTGCGGTCAAAGCCAGAAGCATGGCGTAAGCGGCCTCGCAGTGCGGCCACCAGAGTTTCATGAACCATTCCAGTTGCACCGGCGAGAAGTCCTCGGAATCCATGAAATAGTAAAGTCCGCCGTATTTTTTATCCCATCCGCATTCGAAAGCCCAGTCGATCATCTGGAGTCCCAGGACTCCATCCGAATCGTCCCGGCGTTTTAAACCCTGGTCCAGTACGAACCAGCCCGCCTCGACGGCATGGCCGGGGTTGACCAGGCGCCCCTGCGATCCCTGCAACAGGGTACCGTCCGGGGCAACATTTTCGAGCACCAGCTTGAGATCGGGTTTGACATGCTGCCTGATTTCTGCCAGACATCTCACGATCAGGGGTTCAAAGGAAGCCCGCTCGTCCTCATCTGCAATTTCATCAGCCAGGGAGAGCATAATCATCGGCGCGGCCAGCTCGGAAACCCGCGGGCTTCCCTCGAGAACCGGCCGTCCCAGGGCGCCGGGATCCTCCAGCCATTCGAGCACCTGCCGGAACAGCCGGACAGCTTCTTTTTTCAGCTCCGGTTCGCCCGCGGCGCGGGAGTACTCGGCCAGGGCCATGATGTAAAAACACTCCGCATACACCTTGCGCTGGATAAACTTAGGCCGGCCCTGAGGGTCCAGGCTGAAATAGACCCGCCCCTCGGAGCCTCTACCATGAGCAGCCATAAACTCGTACCCCAGGCGAGCCGCCTCGAGCCACTCGGGCTTTTTTTCCACCGTGTTGTACAGCTTCGAGAGCATCCACACCTGACGGCACTGCAGCCACATGTACTTGGTGGTATCGTAAACCTTGCCCTCACGGTCAAGGCAGTTGAAATAACCACCGCATTCATGGTCGAGCGAGTGTTCGAGCCAGAAAGGCAGGACCCGCCGGTAAAGCTCCTCGCGGAATAATTCCAAGTATTTTTCTGCCGGGAAAGGCAAGCCGGTGTCCCTTGATTGAAAATCACCTGTATCCGGATGCGTAAACTAATCCTTCAGCATCCCCAGGATTTTCAGCGCGTTGCCGTTGTAAATCTTCTCCAGCACCTCATCCGGCAGATGCAGGCCGTAGATATTCCAGCGCCCCTGCAGGTGATGTCCTCCCGCCGGATCGAAATACTCGTCATCGGTCTCCAGAAAACGGTAATAGATACGATAGGCCTCGGCGCTGCAAGGCGTATCCGTGCCGAAAAGAATACGGTCCTGGTATTTGAGCATGAACTTGCGCGCGGTGTAGGGCTGGCGGCCCAGTTCGCTGATACGCGCGTCGATATCCACGTAAAAGTTCGGGTAGCTGTCGAGCCACATCCCCACCTGGTGCAGCTCCTCGGGCAGGGTGCCCATGTGCGCCCCGATGAAAATTGTCTCCGGGTGCCTGGCGAACATCCGGTTGCGCTGGGCCAGGATCTCTTCTTTCGAGGGGAATTTATCTCCGTAGAATGACCAGTTGGGATGTGCGCCCAGCTCATCGTAGCGCTCGTTGAACCGGTCCACCGGCGTGAAAAAGGCTTTGGGGTCCGAGACATGGATCATCACCGGAATGCCCAGTTCCCCACATTTGGCCCAGATCGGGTCGATCCGGGGATCATCCACCGCAACCAGCTTTCCGCTCTTATCTCTGAGAGACAAACCCAGGACTTTATTGATTTTCAGGCCCTTGATCCCGAGCCTGACCGCTTCTTCCAGTTTCTTGGCCTCCTTTACTCCGAAATCCGGCTCATCGATCCTGCTGAAATCGGGCCTGAAAAACACCAGGAACCTGTCCCTGGAAACGCTGCGCGAAACCTTCAGGTGTTCCTTGTACTGGTCGCCCCTGGACCTGCCGTCCAGACTGACACACTTCCACACACCGGCCAGGTCCATTTCTTCCAGGTACTTCCTGGTATCTTCCAGCCGGCCAAGGTGGTTGTGGATATCGATTACCGGGAATTTCGGCCTCAGCACCTGGGTCTCTTTTACCACTAGCTGGCTGGTCGGACGCCAGTCCAGCAGCTTGAGATCGCCGATCGGGTCCTGGCCCGCTGCACTCAGCGGCAGGCAAAGCATAAAAGGAAGAATTTTCAAAAAAACTTTCATACTGTTTACCTCCAGTTAATAATTGAAATTGACGGCTTTGGCAGTAATAGATCCAAGCGCTCTTTTAGCCCGGACTATTATTTGTATACCGGCATGGTTTTGCAATAGAAAAAATCCGACACCCGCCCCGAGGTCTTTTCCCGATTAGTCTTCCACCACCACTGCCGTGCCGTACGCCAGTATCTCTGCAGCGCCCTGCATCAGCGAAGAAGTGGTAAACCTCATGCAGGTTATCGCATTGGCACCGGAGGCGCGAGCGGATTCGATCATCCGGTCCAGGGCCTGCTCCCTGGTTTCCGCGATAGCCTTGGTATAGTCGGAAATCTCCCCGCCCACAATGTTGCGAAGGCCGGCCATGACATCACGGCCCAGGTGGCGGGCGCGGACCGAATTACCTCTTACCAGGCCGATTACCTTGGTGATTCTCTTTCCGGGGATAGTTTCTGTGGTGGTGACAATCATTTTTCGATCTCCTTATATTTGTCGGTCTTACGGATAAAGAGCCTTTCGCGCAGGACCGAGATAAAAAGAATTATGACTCCAAGGATGGCAGAAGCCACAGCGATCTTGATTCCAAGCGGTTCCTGGGAATCTTTTAAAAAATCCTGAATAAAATTAAATACACCGTAAGAAAGTAGAATTATCGACCCAATGGAAAGCAATATCCAGCCCAGGCCCCTCTCGATCCGGTTGTAAACCTGGTCCCAGTACATTTTCCATACCTCCTTTTCAGGTTGGATG
This sequence comes from uncultured Gemmatimonadales bacterium, assembly GCA_964609635.1. Lineage (GTDB taxonomy): Bacteria > Gemmatimonadota > Glassbacteria > GWA2-58-10 > GWA2-58-10 > JAFGTO01. The sequence continues at coordinate 885 of CAZSTM010000072.1, read as the reverse complement.
AATTGCATGTCCGAGGTAATCTTTTTAATTTTTAGCAGGGATTCCCATTCCCGGCGGCAGGCGCTGCATTCGGCCAGGTGCCGATCGACCAGCTTGCGCGACTGGTGGTCGAGTTCCCCATCGAGGTATTCCATCATCAGCGGTTGGAATTTATCACAGGTCATCTCTAATCTCTCTTTCTTAAAGAAAACCGTCGAGTTTCCGCCTCAATGCCGCGCGCGCACGATAAAGTCGGGAAGCCACGCTGCCCCTGGCAATGCCCAGAAACGCCGCAATCTCACTGTAGTCCATCCCTTGAAAATGCTGCATTATCAAAATTTCCTGCATCTGTACCGGCAGGCTGCGGATCGCTTCCCAAACCGCACCGCGAAGATCTCCTTTTTCAGGATCGGATACCTCTGAATCTGTAAATTGCACGAAGTGATCCGGATCGTCCAGGGTTTTGAACCGATGAGTCTTGGCCTTCTTTAGGTAGTTCATGGCCTCATTCCGCAGAATCGAATAGAACCAGCTCAGGAAACCGTCTCCCGAGCGAAGACTGCGGATACCCCGGTAAGCCTTCGCGAATGCATTCTGAGAAATATCAAGCGCATCCTCTCGGTTGCCCACCAGCCCCAGAGTGATAAAATAAGCCTTTTTCATATAACTCTTAACGAGACTCTCGAATGCTACGATATCTCCCCGGCGGGCATTGTCTGCGAGTTCGGCAATGTTCTCGTTCATGGTAACTTTTAGTTTCTCTGATCGGACACGGCTGTGGAGAAGCTTAGGGCATGAATTCATAAATGGTGTAGCGTTTTTTTTAAACCAATCCACAAATTTAGTAGGCCTAGGGGCGAGGCATGCCTCGCCGATGTTTGGGCGACCGATCGGTCGCCCCTACGG
>CAZSTM010000071.1:0-11638 GCA_964609635.1 uncultured Gemmatimonadales bacterium | reverse complement strand
GCCTGTCGAACAGGAACTGCACCAGGGCGTGGGTGACACAGGCGCCCAGGTCCGCCTCGCAGGCGGCGGGCACTCCGCGGTCGTTCATCCAGGACCAGGAGATACAGGGCAGGCTCACCTCGGTCGGACCCACTGCGCCCAGGCAGTCCATGGTTATCCCATCGCCTTGCTCCCGCTCGAGGATGGTGCGCGCCACCACGAAGCTTTTCACCCCGTTGATTACATCCTGCTCGGTGGGACCGTCGATCCTGGCGGCGTGCTTGATATAGTACGCAGTCACGTTCCTGATCTCCTCGTTTACCGGGGTGCGGTTATATTCTTCAAGGAAGCTTCCGGCCGGCACGTAGCGCAGCCTGGTGCCCAGGTGATCCAGCCGGGTGTCCCGGCGCTCATTGCCCCTCAAGACAATAAAGCGCATCTCGCGCAGCTTGGCCCCGGCTCCCAGCATTTTCATCCCGTAAACCGCCTGGTCGAAATCATCGGTGGAGGCGATGAAAACGCCCTCGCGGTGCGCCAGCTCGACCGTATTGGTGGTAAACGAAGTCCCCAGAGGCGAGAATATCACGGTCGGGACTCCGCTGTCGGCGGCTTTAACGGCAGTGGGCCAGGCGTGCTCCTGGCGGTCGAGGACCACCACCAGCAAGCCGTCCGGTCTGGCGGCCGCGGCCTCGGCGACCCACTTGTCGGCTTCCTCGGCGGAATATATCGGTTCGGATCTCAGGTCGATATTCATGCCCAGTTCCTCGGCCGCGGATTTGATTCTTCGGCTGTAGTTTTTAAGCGCCGCCCTGCCGTCATAAATCTGGCCCGGCCACAGCATACCGTATTCGCCCTTCCGCCTGACAAAGGCGGCCTTGACTTTCGGAACGTACTTCGATGCCGGGCCGGCCGGGGCAACCATGCCATCTCCGGCTGAGGCCAGGGCTTCCGGAATTTCTTTCAGCACTGCCGAGGCCAGCAGGGTGCCTGCGGCGGTGGAGATAAAATTTCTGCGGGAATACTCAGACATTCGGGCCTCCTCCATTTCGAAAAGTTGTCATAAACGGCATAATTATCTTTTGCGGGGCAAAAGCCTGCCTGCGAGACTATTGTCAAACTTAACCCGAAAGACTTGTCGAAGCAAAAAAAATAAAGTGAATTCCGGTAAAAGTCCTTTAATTTTTCGAATAATTCTCCCTTGGCTAAAACTCTAAAGAACTATTAGGCTTCCAAACAAGCCGCCCACTTCCTAACATATTAAAATTTAAATATTTATACTCAATAAATCAGCCAAAAAAAAGCTTGATTTTAAAAGTCAAAATAGATATAATTTCTCGCTTTTTCTAATTCGAAAAAATCTTCTTCTTTTGAAATTTTCCGGCAAATCCGGATGGTATCCCGGAGAACTTAGCCTGCTAAAATGCTTCCCAATGCGCCGACTTGAATGGTTGTTCCGGAGATTTGCGGACACCGGGCCGGCTTAATTAAAAGAGGGCTGCACAGATGAAAAGTGTAAAAGAGAAATCCTCTAAGTCCGAAGGGAAGGAAAAGAGGAAAGTTGACGCGCGGAGCCCCAGGTCTTTGGGCTCTGTGCCTAATCTGGAAGAATATGTTCTGCCCGACTGGTGGCGCAACATTTTCAATGCGATTTATATAAAGACCGACGGGGATGTAATTGACGATGTAAACATCACCAGGCAAGAAATCGACCTTTTTTCGAAGATTCTACGGCTGACACCGGGGGATAACATCCTGGATCTCTGCTGTGGACAGGGAAGACATTGCCTGGAGCTCTCCAGGAGGGAATTCCCAAACCTGGAGGGATTGGACCGCTCGCATTATCTGATCCAGAAAGCCCGGAAGCAAGCAAAAAAAGAGGGCCTGCCGCTTAAATTCAAAGAGGGTGATGCCAGGAAACTTCCTTATCCAAACGACAGGTTTGAAGTAGTAATGGTTCTGGGCAACAGTTTCGGCTATTTCGAAACCATCAAGGATGACATCAGAGTACTCAAAGAAGTATTCAGGGTTCTGAAACCCTGGGGCCGGCTACTGATCGATGTCACGGACGGAGAATACCTCAGAGAGAAGTTTCAGCCCAGGTCCTGGGAATGGATCGACAAGAAGCTTTTCGTATGCAGAGAACGCTCCCTCTCCCTGGACAGCCAGAAGCTAATCTCACGAGAAGTTGTCACCCATGTGGAAAAGGGCGTGATTGCAGACCAGTTCTATGCGGAAAGGCTTTACGACCGCCAGAGTATCAAAGGATTTTTGAAAACCGCGGGTTTCAGCAAGATCGAGATACACAGTTCTTTTTCACCCGACTCCCGGCGGGGTCAGGACCTGGGTATGATGGAGCAGCGGATATTGGTTACCGGCATGGTCAAAAAGGAATGGACACCGGTTCAGAGAAAGAAAAAGACGGTACAGAACATAGTGGTTGTCCTGGGCGACCCTTCAAAGCCGGACCCCTTGAAGCCTCTATCCACTTTTGACGAGGATGATTTCTACACCATCGACCAGATGAAAGACGCTTTCAGGGATTTGAAAGACTATAATTTCAGCTATTTAAGCAATCACAACACACTGGCCGAAGACCTGAGAAGCCTCAAATCCAAAATACATCTGGTTTTCAACTTATGCGACGAGGGATTTAACAACGATGCCCGGCAGGAACTTCACGTGCCTGCGCTGTTAGAGTTATTGGGTATCCCTTACACCGGCTCGAATCCACAGTGTCTCGGCATCTGTTACGATAAATCACTGGTGCGAGGACTGGCCAACGAGATGGGGATCCCGGTGCCCGAGGCTTTCTTTGTCAAGCCTGAGGATATTATCTACGAAATTCCTTTCCCTTTTCCCGCCATTGTCAAGCCCAATTTCGGGGATTCCAGCTTCGGCATCACCCAGAAGAGCATTGCCAATAATGTCGAGGAGCTGGTCAAGGCGATCAGCGAAATCCGGGAAAAGTTCGGCTACGAAAAACCTATCCTGGTAGAGGAATTCCTTACCGGCAAGGACCTTAGCGTTGGAATCATCGGCAACCCTCCTGAATCATATACGGTTCTACCGATAATCGAGGAGGATTATTCGAGCCTTCCACCCGAGCTTCCCAGAATTTGCGGGTACGAGGCCAAGTGGATGCCTGATTCGCCGTACTGGAAAATCAGATCCATACCCGCCGAGCTCCCTGAAGAAACGGAGAAAATCATTGGACAGTGCTGCCTGCGCCTGTTCGAGAGACTTGAATGCAGGGATTACTGCCGGTTCGACTGGAGGCTGGATACCAAGGGCAGCCCGAAACTGCTGGAAGTCAACCCCAACCCGGGATGGTGCTGGGACGGGCACCTGGCAAAAATGGCCGGTTTTGCCGGTGTATCCTACACGGACATGCTCGCAGCCATCCTCAACGCCGCCGAACAGCGCAACGGTGGTCCTCAGTTAGTGCCCTTGAGTGAAACAAAAGGTTACTTCAGAAGGTAATCAAGACCCCCGTGAATCAGGGTATTTTCGCTTTATTTACTCACATTTGTGCAGACAAGCGGTAAAGATAAAGGAATAGAATATGCGGTCTTGAGATTATCCTGTAATATGCGGCCGGAGAAGAAAGCAAGTCCGATAAGCAGTTTTATAAGCTTCTAGCTAGAGGATGATAAACGGCACGTGCAGCAGGGCCCAGATTCCGTATTGCCAGAATGATATCTTGCGTACCTCTTTCGCCAGGAAGCCGAAATAAATCCCTTTGCTCAAAGTATTACCCATCATTGATAAAATAATCGCAGAAACCAGCATGTTGGTAACATTCTGGTTGTTATGGACAAGAGACAGGATAAACGGATCGATATCTGTAACTCCGACAACAAAAGAGAGCACGAACAGTCCGCTCTCTCCGAAAGCTTCTTTCACAACGCTTGTCAACACTTTCAGGGCCAAAAACAGGAACGCAAAAATCACTGCCGGCGTGATTTCAAAAGGGTTTTTCAAAGTCTCAAAGTTCGCCCCCCTGGATGAGGAATCCACTCTCCTGAAGTACAGCAGAGAAAAAACCAGCCCGAAACCTGTAAGCGCAACCAATCTCCACCAGATAAACGGCAGAAACTGAGGACCTATTATCCAGATAATAACCAGGATACGAATATACATCACGCTGCTGGCAAGCAGGGAACTTCTGAGCGCTCTCATACTCATTTCCGGAATTTTCTGGGCCATCCTGCCCACAGCGATACTCACCGCCGTACTGGAGACAATCCCGCCGAACAAGCCCGAAAGCCACAGGCCGTAACGGGTACCGAGTTTCCTGATCAAGAAATAACCGGCAAAACCGATTGATGATATGATAATAACAATTTTCCAGGTGCTGGTAGGGTTCAGACCGAACCGTGTATACTCCTTGTCGGGCAGCAACGGCAGGACAAGTAAAGTAACGACCAGAAACTTCAGGATGGCCAGAAGCTCGAACTTTTTCAGGTTTTCGACATATTGTTCAATCAGTGTTTTTTCAGACAGCAGTATCGTACTGATAATCCCCAGCGCCAGAGGGACCCATATATTGGTTAAAAGAGTCAGCGAACCGATAATGAATGCCAGCAACATGGCTACATTACTGGTCAAGCCATGGTGGCCCTCTTTGGCTCTGGCCAGGTATTGGATACACGCAAAGGCGGCTATCGAAAGTAAACCGATCGGTAAAACGAAAGAAAAATTGGTCCGGGACATCCAGGCACAGCCGAAACCATACAGGCTGATCAGAGAAAAGGTGCGCACCCCTGCGGGTACTAGCCTTTGACGTTGTGCACCCGAGGCTTCGCGTTCCAGGCCCATGAGAAAACCGAGGCCCAGGGCAATAATAAAACGCATCTGAAATGTTAATTCGAAATTCTCTATCACCGCCGCCTCTTTAAATTGAGTTGGGCGAATCAGCCTTTACGCAGCCAATTAGCCCGGTTCCCAGCTAGAAATTGGAAATCCTGCATTATGTCAGATTAATTTAATTCAACCGTTTTGTCAACGGCGGCTTCGAATTTTCGGCCTGGTGTCCCGGCCCGGATATTCGTTTTACTGATATTTAGTATCTCAAAGAGAAATATATCATTGGTGGTCAGCTTAATCCAACAGTGTTGTTACGATTGACAGGATGGCCTATTAAGCAATACTATTAAGAAAGATGTTGAACCTTCTTCAGGAGAACTCGCCATGGTTGAGGTAACCAGCCAGTCTCCTCTTGAGTGACCTTAAATTATCTTGGTCCTTCAGGAAAATTTCTTCAGGATTATACGGATAGAGTGAAAAAATGAAAGTAGCCGTTATTTATAACAAGATTCAGCCGGAAGTATCGGATGTCATAAATATTTTCGGGCCTCAAACCAAGGAAAGGTACAATCCGCGCACGGTGGAACTGGTGACCTCGGCTCTGGAAAAAGGCGGCCATAACGTTAGGAAAATAGAGGGTAATATCGATGTTGCCGATACCCTGCGAGTTTTCATGCCCAGGGTGATCGCAGGGGAACATCCGGGGATGGTTTTCAATATGGCTTACGGTATCCAGGGACAGAGCCGTTATACACACATCCCTGCCATGCTGGAGATGCTCGGTGTTCCTTATGTGGGTTCCGGACCGCAGGCGCACGCAGTGGCTCTGGACAAAATCATGTCGAAAATTCTGTTTCAGCAACACCATATAAGAACCCCGCACTTCTGGTTTTTTTCCAGCCCGGACGAGAAAATGGATGATCTGGTCTACCCGGTAATTGTCAAGCCCAAGATGGAAGCCGTTTCCATGGGCCTGAGGATCGTGGACAACGAGAAAGACCTGCGACAGGCCGTGGCCCATGTCATCGAAACCTATCAACAGCAGGCCTTAGTCGAGGGTTTCATCTCCGGTAGGGAGTTCGCCGTGGGGCTTCTCGGAAACGGGGTCGATCAAGAGGTTTTACCAATCGTGGAATTCGATCTGAAAGGCGACCCGAATACCATCCAATCCCACGATGACAAGATGAGCAAGCCGCTGGAGAAAATCTGCCCCGCCGATATACCGGACCAGGCGACCGAGGAGATGATTCGATTGGGGCAGGGCGCATTTTATACGTTGGGGATCTGCGATTTTGCACGCATCGACTTTCGCATGGACAGTAACGGTAGAGTATACGTTCTCGAACTCAATTCCATGGCCAGTCTCGGCCAAACCGGTTCGTACCTGCATGCGGCCAAAGTAGCCGGATACAGCTATGAGACTCTGGTTAACCGCATGCTCGACGTTGCGGCAGTGCGCTATTTCGGCGAGGCGTACCTGCAGCCTCCGGAAAGCAAAGACAGGGAGGCTATGAAATCACAACCCCTCCGTGTCCGATTGAGAAGCTATTTGCGCGGTAATTTCACTACTATGGAAGACACACTGCGGCAAATGGTGGAAATTAACACCCATGTACATAATACCGAGGGTGTGAACGATCTCGGAACATACGTTGCCAATCGTTTGGAGCAGATCGGTTTCAAAAAACAGGTATACCCGCAGGTGGAGGTGGGCAACAGCCTTTATTTTACCAACCATGAAGGCGAAAAGAACGATATTCTTCTCTGGGACCATCTGGATAACCGCTCCAGCTACCAGGAATATGTCTCTTTCCATGGGGAACGGGGGCGTTTTTTCGGTTCCGGCGTGGCGGAAAGCAAAGGAGGGTTGACAGTGATGCTGGCTGCCCTGCGGGCCTTAAGGTTCGCCAGGCGTCTGAGAAAGATCAAATGCGGCATCCTGCTTACCACAGACTACAGCCTGGGCGGATATCTCTGCAAGAAGCTGGTTGAGGAAGCCGCCCTGCGGTCGAACTGTGTAGTGGGACTCAAGTGGGGAGAGGCTCACGGAGGTGTGGTGACTTCCTGTTTTGGAAGAGCGAGCTACAGGATCGAGCTGACTAATGTCAAGTCTGACCATGGTGAAAGGGTTCCGAATGTGATAACCGCCTTATCGAGAAAAATCATAGCCATCCAGAAATTATCGTCAACAGATGAAGACCTCGATATCAATCCCACTTCAATCGAAGCCGGCTCTTCGATAGGCAGGGCTCCAGATTATGCAGTTGTCTCGGTCGGTCTGCAATTCAGGGAAAAAAGCCAGGGAGAAAGACTCATCGAACAAATGCAGCAAATCGCCGGAAAGAATCTGGGTAACAGCCTGAAAGTCAGGATTAAGAGGCAATTCTATCGCCCCCCGATCAAGGAAACCGAACCGACGATGAGGTTTTTCGAAGCGGTAAAGGACTTGGCATCACTGCTGGAGGTTCGGGTCGATCCGTTCGACCGTGTCATCTCCTCGGACATCTGTTATGTCCCTGAGGGTATCCCCGTTCTGGATGGAATGGGACCGATCGGCGGCTCGACCCGCACGCCGAACGAGTATATCATCCAGGACAGCCTGGTAGACCGGGCCGCCCTTTTGGCTCTGACAATCAACAAGAGTGCCAGAGGGTTTTAGAGAATGGATATCCGAAAGATCGAAAACCGCTTTGAGCCCACTCCGGATGGGAAATGTACCGTGGCGGAGGGGGGGATGGTGGCAACCGCCTTTCCGGAAGCAAGCCGGGCCGGAGTGAGGATGCTGGAGCTCGGCGGCAATGCAGTGGATGCGGCCTGTGCGGCGGCCATGGCCTTGGGAGTCTGTGAGCCACAGTCGAGCGGGGTCGGCGGCCAGACCATGGCGATCCTTTATATCAACGGAAAGATAATCGCCGTGGATGGTTCCAGTCGGGTGCCTTCCCTGGCTCATTTGAGCAGATTCCGGGACGGAGACAGAGCAGTAGGATACCGCGCTACCACCGTGCCCAGTACAGTGGCGGTACTTGGCCATCTCAATTTCCGTTACGGAAAACTGGACTGGGCTGCCATCCTGGAACCGGCAATCCGCATAGCCAGGCAGGGATATCGTATTACATCGCTCCAGCGAGATCTTCAAATCCGCGAACTGGAAAAATTTTTACAAGTTCCCTCCGGTTCCGGGGCGCGCTATTTTCTTAAAGGAGGGACTGAACCCTGCGCCGAGGGAGATCGATTTGTGCAGCCTGAACTGGCCGCCCTCCTCGAACGTCTGGCCGAGCGAGGCCCCAGGGCCTTTTATTCCGGCAAGGTGGCTAAAAGGATCGACGAAGACATGCGTGCCAATGACGGTTTCCTGCGCGCCGAGGACCTGGCCCTGATACCCTGGCCCATTGAACGCAAGCCCTTGAAACGCCGCTACCGGAAGATCACCGTGGCCACAATTCCGCCTCCCGCAGCGGGAAGGACACTGCTCCTTGTTTTAATGATGCTCAACAACTTGCCCTCGAGCTTCCTGCGAAACGCAACGCCTGAGTCCTATCACTTTATTGCGGAAACCTTCCGCAAGGCTTTCAGACAGCGAAAGCAGCGCCCTTTCGATCCCAACTACTACCCGCAGATACCTGAAAAATTAATGATGAACCGCGACTTCGCTCTTGAGCTTTTCAGAACCATCCGTGACACAATCGATCCCGAACTTCCTCTGGTGGAGCCTTTCACAGATGAGGGAGAGACCACTCACCTGTCAGTCATGGATGCCGAGGGGAACGCTGTGGGGATCACCCAGTCCATCGAGCTTGCCTATGGTTCCAAGGCGGCGGCCGAAGGGCTCGGCTTTCTTTACAACAACTACATGATGGCCCTTGATACCAGGAAACCGTCCCATCCCTATTATCTTCGCCCGAATGCCATCCCGTGGACGAGTGTATCTCCGGCGATCATCTTTTACAAAAAAATACCTTGGATGGTGGTCGGCAGCCCGGGCAGTGAGCGCATCTACTCCACGGTCGGCCAGTTTCTGGTACACATGGTCGATGGTCACCTTTCGATGGCTGAAGCTATGTTAAAGCCTCGACTGCACTGCTCCATAGGGGGGAAGCTAAGCCTTGAAGCCGAGCGTTTCGATCCGGCGCTCATCGATTATCTGGAGAAGATGGGGTATAAAATCGACAGGAGGGAGGCTTACTCTTTTTACCTGGGGGCCATACATGCAGTGATGCGGTGCATTACCAGAAAGGGATTCCAGGGAGTTGCCGAAGTCCGTCGTGACGGGATCGCAGCGGGGATATCGTGAAAAGACTACCGGTTTTGCTCTCCATCCCCCACTCCGGGATGCACGTGCCGGAGCAAGTGAAAGATAGAGTCTGCCTGACAAAGTCCGACCTGTTCGAGGATGTGGACGCTTACACCAGGGAAATCTACGATCTCGGCTCCAAGGTTGTCGAGGTGATCGGCACCGAGATAGCCCGGGCCATTGTCGATCCCGGCCGCTCACCCGCCGATTTACCGCCGGATAATCCGGACGGTGTGGTTAAAACACTTACCTGCTACGGAAAACCCATCTATCATAAAGGTCTTGAACTCGACAAAAAGCTCATCGGAGTGCTTTTAAGGCGCTATTATCAGCCCTACCACCGGCGCATCCGTGAGGCTGTTCGACGCACCGGACTCGCCCTGGCGCTCGATTGCCATTCCATGGCGGCAGTGGGGCCGGTTATTTCCCCGGATACCGGGCAAAAACGGCCGATGATTTGTCTTGGCAATGTAAACGGGCGCAGTTGTGATAAGCAGACAACCCAGAAGCTGGCTGTCTGTTTTCGCAAGGCATTTGCTTTAACCGGCACAGAAGTGAAAACCAATAAACCTTTCGCCGGCGGTTATATCACGAAAACCTACGGGGGCAGGCCCCTTGACTGGATTCAGGTTGAAATAAGCCGCGCCTTGTACCTGACTCCTCCCTGGTTTGAACGCAAAACCCTGCAAATGGATGCGGAGAGATTGAACCGGCTTAACCTGATGTTTGAAAATGCCTTGCGGATGTTTTTCCGCCCTGACTGACAATGTAAGCTCGCGCGAGGCACCCGGCTTGCGGGAAGATTCTCCGGTCACTCACCCGTCCCGTATAAACTAGTTAAATCGAGCCAAATTTCACCAGGTCGTTTTTTTTCATTTGATGTTTAACCTGAGGGCGTGCGTAAGACGGCAGGATGACTCTCCACCTCACTGCATCCAAATCATTAGCCACCCAAAAGGTTTAATTATCATTAATCGTATCCGGAATGCGCCGACCTTGAACGGGAGGATATGAAATGCGCCGGAGAGCCGGGTTTCCCCCCGCTATTCTCGAGAGGTGGCGTTCCAGAGCATGGCAACCGTTGCTGATGCGGTGAAAGCACAAGCGGCCCAGAAAAAAACACCGATCCGCCAGCCGTAAAGGTCCACCAGGTACCCGGTAAACTGCACTCCTGCATAAGCTCCAAGATAGCCCATAAAATTGACAAAACCGGCTGCGGCGGCCGCAGTGCCGCGCTTTGCCAGGTCCGCAGGAGCGGTGCCGACAAGCAGAACCTGCGGACCGTAGATCACGAAACCGATAACCAGCAGGATAACTATGGTCCAGGTCAAACTCGTGCGGGCTATCCATTCGTAGAACAGGGTCAGCAGGCCTAAGACCAAAAGCAGTATGCATACCACCGGCGCCCGGCGGCTGGCAAAGTAACGGTCGGTGGCCCATCCGGCAAGGTAAGCCCCGGCAATTCCACCGAGAGGCAGAACAGCGTATTTAAGCGCCGCCAGGCCTACACCGGTCTTTTGAACCTCCTTGAGATGTGTCAGTCCCCAGTCCAGGAAACCATAACGGCAGGCATTCAACAAGCCCAGGGCCACGGCGAGAAACCAGAGCGCCGGATTGCCCAGAGTAAGCTTAAGGTCCTGGAAAAAGCTTCCTTTGCTCGCCGGGTCTTCCATCGATTTTGAAGCGACTTCTTCTTTCTCTCCGTGCCGAGCCGCCTCCCCGGGAGTTTCTTGCAGAAAGACCAGCATGTGCACAGCCGAGGCTGCAAGCAGGACGGCCGGAATATAAAGCGCGCCGCGCCAGCCCAGCCATTCGGCGGAAAACCCGGCTATTATGAAAGTAAGGGCCGCGGTAAACTGGTATCCGGTGCCGATTATGCCGATGGCCTTTCCTCTGCGCCGGACCGGCACCCAGTTAGCCGCCACCCGGACGACGGGTGTCCAGCCCAGAGCTTGAAAGTATCCGTTGCAGGCCCAGACAAACAGCAGGAAATATAAGGCGGTGAAAAATCCGAAGATGCAGTTGATCAATACCGAGCAGAGCATCCCCACAGCCAGCATCAAGCGCGCCGAATAACGCTCGGCAAGCAAGCCGTTGACCAACTGCCCGAACCCGTAAGTCAACTTGAGCGCCCCGAGGATCATCCCTATCTCGGTCTTGGTAAATCCCAGCTCCGCCTGCATTCCGGGAACCGCCGCGGAAATATTGGTACGGCAGAAATAAAAAGACCCATAAGTAATCCAGAGCACCCAGATCAGGGTGTTTTCTCCCGGGAGAACACCGGCGATCGAATTTTTCTGAGAATTATCGCTGATTTTTCTTTCTCCCCAATCTCCACATATCAGCCGGCGCCCCGAATCGGCCCCTTTCGATAACAGCCAAGATCAAGTCGCCGGACGGCGGAAAGTTATCGCAATCTTAAGCAAATCACCGGAGATGACCGTAGGATAATAACTGCATACCGGACTCAAGTCAAACAGGAATTCTTTTAACCGGAGAATTCTATCTTAACCCGGATTATTCATGAAAAATAACTTAAGTTTTTGTTTTCCCTAGGCTTTG
>CAZSTM010000070.1:0-11665 GCA_964609635.1 uncultured Gemmatimonadales bacterium | reverse complement strand
TGAATCGTCATTGATATGTTATACATGAATGGATCAACCGTAGCCTGGGCGCCGGCCAGCGGTGCGCCGGTGGCCTGGTCCCTTACCGTCCCCTCGATCTTACCCGTGTTGAGCTGGGCATACCCGGTTACGGTCCAGGAAAGGGCCAGAATAACCAGCGTCAGTGTTAGGAGAGGCGAAACTAGATATTTTTCAATCATGGATTATAAACCTCCCTAAGTTATTGGCTTGCATCAAAGCAGAGTCAAACCTGATAGTTTTATTAAATCGGCACCTCCTTGGTTGAAAGTGGTGAATGCTCAAACTGCGGTTAATTGAAAAATTTCTTCAATAATTAAGTCCTCCTTTCTTAAGACAAGGGTTAAAGGTATAAGAAAAAACCCCAAAGGCGGTTTCGGAGTTGATTCTTTTGTTTGTCCTGCTTGTAAAAAGATTTTACCTGCATTGAAAAACCGAAAACCGCCGGTAGAGAGTTTTGTTACAGCTTCCGAGGTCTTGGAATTTCCGGTAACTTGAGATTCATTAGAATATTATAAAATGAGTATGAGCTGTTTGTCAAGCTTAATAATACAAAGCAACTGGAAAATAAACCGGTTCTTGTCAAGATAAAAACGTTGCTTATTTACCAAGTGTAACCTGGATTGTTCATAACCACGATTTTTGCCCGGTTTTAGTCATGGGCGTACCCGGGTATCCGGCCGATTTTAGAAAGAAAATGTTTGAATCTAATCTACCCCCCAACGCCTGAAGACGAGTCCTGAAATTGTGTCAGGCGGTGTTATATTTTGGGTTAACTTTTAGCTAAGGAAGGTAGCTCAAAGTATTCACTGTTTTGACTTTGCAATAGTAAAAACGACAATGGAACAAAAAAAATCTTGACGTGTATTTTAAGTTGTGGCTTAAACGTTTTGATGGAAAAATCCGGAAACCTTTAAATAAGGAGACCAATCCGCTGATCTTTTGTATGGCCGTACCATATTTTTACGAGATAGGGCAATCCAAAGAGACCGGAAAATTTGCTTCCACGAATAATTTTTATTTAGTTTGTGGCTGGTTCCGGTAAAAGTCAAAGATTCCGGGTCTCGGTAAAAACTCTTCAGACCCGCAAGAAGAAAATAACAGACGGCCACGCTGCCGAAGTACACCCGGTGGTTCGATCTCTTTCTGACTTTCTCCGATGTTCCGAGGACCGTTGTTTATTCTTCCTGCCAGCTTATATCAGAGTAAGCCATTCGCCTGCAAAAGATAAGATGGGGACTTTGTTATATCCGCGGACGGATCGGATTTGTCCGGCACCGCCGGTTGGAAGCATCCCAACTTAAACACTCCTTATAAAAATGCCGAGTCTTCATCTTGTTGCCCCGAGCGGCCCTCCTCTGATGGATTTTCCAGGCAGCCCGATTCTTCCACCAGCTGCCCAACCGTTGAGTTGCACCCCGGCTTGATAAGACTATATGCACTGTTGCAGTAGAACCTATGATGGCTCCCGGCAGTAGATTCGCAAGGTATCTGCATATTAACGGAATCGGAGGAAGGGATAATCTGGACTCATCGGATGAGATAATTTGAAAAGCCGGTTATGAAAGTTCGCCGCAGCCGGATAAGTAAGCCAACACTTTGCGAAGTGTCAAAAATGAGCAGGCCTCTCATACAGGTTTTAATCATCGTCTGCGCTTTTCAATTTGCCTTTGAAAGTAGCGCCTTCCCCCAAAAACTTCCCTTTGTAAACTACACCACTGATGACGGCCTGTCACAGTCAACCGTCAATTCTATCTTACAGGATAAAAAGGGATACCTGTGGTTTGCAACCTGGAGCGGAATATCCAGGTTCGACGGTAAAATATTTACTTATTATACTTCGGAAGACGGTCTGGTTAATAATGGTGTCTTATCGATGCTGGAAGACAATCAGGGCGACCTTTGGTTTGGAACCTATAATGGGGTGAGCAAGCTGGCCGGAGACACCTGGACTAGCTTCACCACAGAGGATGGGCTGCCGGGTAATGATGTCTGGGCCATACTGGAAGACAGGGAAGGTAATATCTGGATTGGGACTCAAAATAGTGGGGCCGGTAAATTTGATGGGATGAAATGGCGGTCCATAACCTCTGAAGACGGGTTGGTGGATAATTGGGTCAATACAATTGTTGAAGATAATAAGGGCAATCTATGGTTTGGAACCAGGAACGGGTTAAGCAGATTAGCCGGAGACACCTGGACGAACTTCACCACAGAGGATGGGCTGGCCGATAACTATGTCCTGTCAATAATGGAAGACAGCGAGGGCAATCTGTGGTTTGGCACAGAGAATGGACTGAGTAAATTCGATGGTAGCTCCTGGAGGACATTTACCACTGAACAAGGGCTGGCTCATAATCAAGTCATGGCTATCTTTGAAGACACTGAGAGCAATCTATGGTTTGGAACCTGGGGGGGCGGGGTCAGTAGATTTGACGGAAAAAATTGGAGGACATTCACTACTGAAAACGGGCTGGCTCACAATCGAGTTATGGCAATCTTCCAAGACAGAGAGGGGAATTTGTGGTTTGGCACCAGGCGCGGAGGAATAAGCAAATTTGGAGGATCAGCCTTTATAAGCTATACGGCCAGGGAGGGATTGGCGGAAAATATGATATATGCCGTCCTTGAAGACCAAGACGGCAATTTATGGTTTGGAACCTGGCTGGAAGGTGTCAGCAGATTCGATGGAAAACAGTGGAAGACCTTCACCACCAAAGACGGCCTGGCGGGCAATTCGGTCCTTTCGATCTTTGAAGACAGAAAGGGGGATCTATGGTTCGGCACTGAATATGGAGGCATCAGCAAGTTTGACGGGAAAAGGTGGAAGACTGTCTCGAAAGAAGACCCGCTGGTAGAGAATCGGGTTAGCTCAATTATTGAAGACAGCCGGGGCAGCCTCTGGTTCGGCACCCAGCAGGGAGCCCGAAAACTCGATGGTGAAAAATGGAGAACTTTTGCCACCGGGGATGGACTGATTGGCAATCATGTGCTTCAAATTATTGAAAGTTCACAGGGTGATCTCTGGTTTGGAACGACTAAAGGAGTCAGTAAATTTGACGGGATAAGCTGGCGGTCGTTCACCGCTGAAGACGGGCTGGCCGGCAATTGGGTCAACACTATTTTTGAAGACACCGAGGGAAATCTCTGGTTTGGAACTCTCAGAGGAATAAGCAAGTTTGACGGGAGTTCGTTTTTCAACTATACAACCGAAGACGGGCTGTCCGATAATACCTGCTATTTTATCATCCAGGATGATAATTACCTGTATTTCGGGACAAATAAAGGAATGAACCGGTTTGACGGCAAGACGTTCAAGGTCTATACCGTCCGGGATGGGCTTGCCTCCAACGAAATGGACAGTAGAGCTTGTATCAAGGACAGACAGGGAAACTTGTGGTTCGGCACCATAGGCGGGGCGACCAAATTCAATCCAGAACTCGACAAGCCTAATCTCACTCCGCCTCCTGTCTACATTACCAGAGTCGGTTTGCTGGATAAGGAGCTCACTATACCGGATGGCGCAAAATTGAAGCATTCCGAGAATTACCTTAAAATTGACTTTGTAGGGATATGTTTCAGCTCACCCGAATACCTGATTTATAACTACAAATTGGAAGGTTTTGATTCCGATTGGCAAAGTTCCTCTCAGAGATCGGTTCAATACACCAACCTCTCCAGTGGAAACTACACCTTTAAAGTAAGGGCAAGAAATAAGGACGGTATCTGGAGCGAAGAGTATGCAAAATTCAGTTTTCTGATTACTCCACCGTTCTGGAGTACCTGGTGGTTCAGAATATTTTCGATAATCCTGCTGGCGGGGGTATCCTACCTGATATTGAAAGAGTGGCATAAGCGTAAACTTGTCAAAGAATTAGAGGGTAAAAACATTGAGCTGAGAAACACTCTCGAGCATGAACGCCTGTTATCCAGAATTGCCTCCCGGCTCAACTCGGCCGATTCTTTTCAAAGCGTCGTGGATGAGTTGCTTGAAATTATCTGCACCACCATGGAAGTTGACTGCGCATGCTTTTTCAGGTTTAAAAATAATGACCGGGCAGCCACCAGGCTTAATCACAATGGTTCGAAAACCGGCAACCCCCAAAACGACAGTTGTCCGTGGAGCAGGCAATTTGGCAAGGGTCAGAAGCTTACTGAACTGATAAAGGCGAACGAAAGTATTGCGATATCGAATTTCTCCGAATTGGCAAGAGAAGAAAGAAGTCGTATTACCGAGGATAATTTCAAACCGATCCTGATTACTCCCCTGGCATTGGCCGGTCGAATCAGGGGATATATCTGTTGTTCCCGGCAAAAAGAACACCGGTGGAATCAGAATGAAATCGATCTTTATAAAACGATCGCCGATGTTATTATGGGGGCCTGGGAAAGGAACTCCCAATTCAAGGCACTCCTGGAAGCGGAGAGGAAACGCACCGAGGCGGCCCGGATTGCTGAAAAGGCCTCGCGACTGGCTTCCATCGGAGTGATGGCCGGAGGAATCACCCATGAAATAAATCAGCCCCTCAACGCTATCAAACTCACCTCCGACAGCATACTTCTGTGGATCAAAAACAAAAAAGTGGGCATCCCCCAGAGATTTATTGAATATTTGGGAAATATCTCTTCGCATGTTGAAAGGATAGATAAGATTATCAAATATATGAGGAACTTCTGGGTTACCCCGACCAGGATTTCAAAAGATATTTTCGACCTGAAAGAGGCGGTTAACAATGCTTTATCTCTTGTTGAGAGTCAGTTGCATTCCCACGGAATTTCTATGGAACTGGAGCTGGATTCTGATCAGCTGCCCATCAGAGGCAATCACATCCACCTTGAACAGGTAGTGATAAACCTGGTGGTTAATTCCATGAACGCCCTGGATGAAACCAACCGGGAAGATAAAAAGATAAAGATTATTACCCGTCGATCGGGCAAAAACGCTTTTCTTGAAATCCAGGACAACGGGACCGGATTTCCGGAGAAAGATACCTCAAAGCTTTTCGATCCTTTCTATTCCACCAAGAAATCCGGTGAGGGGATGGGGCTCGGGCTGGCAATTGTCAAAACTTTCGTTGATGAACTTGGTGGATCTTCCAATGCCGCAAATAATAAAACACTTGGGGCTACCTTTACTGTCGAATTACCCCTGTCCCGTACAAACCGAGGAAAGCCACGATGAAAATAATGCTGGCAGATGACGAAATCTCCGGCCGGCAAGTACTGGCGGATTTCCTTGAGGTTCAGCTCGGTCATCAGGTAACCCAGTGCAGTGACGGCCGTGAGGCTCTGAGGATTTTCCAGAATACTCCATTTCCCATGGTTCTGGCCGATATTTGTATGCCGGGAATGAATGGAATCGACCTTTTGCAGAGACTTAAAGCCATGCGCCAGGGAAAGATGTCGGATATTATCCTTATCACCGGGCACGGGGAATTAAACACCGCTATTCAGGCCCTAAGGGGTGGCGCTTATGATTATTTGCTGAAACCGGTCAATCTGGAAGAGCTCACTGCAATCGTCAGCCGAATTGCAGAGCATCAGGCGTTGATAAAAGATAACTATGAATTAACCCACCGCTTCGATGAGAAAGTCGCCGAAGCCACCCAGGAAACCAAGACGATGCTCGAGCACTTTCAACAGGCTTATGCCGAGATCGTCGGTACCGGGAAGTTCGGCGTATTTTCGGAGGGTATGCGCCAGGTGGTAGCCATGGCGGAGAGATTGCATGAAGACCGCTCGGTTCCTGTTCTGATCGAGGGAGAAACCGGCACGGGAAAGGAAATTGTCGCCCGTCTGGTGCATTACGGCCCGGGAGACATCACCACTCCGTTCGTCTCGATCAACTGCTCGGCAATAGCTTCCAACCTCTTTGAAAGCGAGCTTTTCGGTTACGAGGGCGGCGCTTTCACCGGGGCAAAGAAGACCGGCCAGATGGGCAAACTGGAACTTGCCCGGGGGGGCACCCTGCTCCTGGACGAAATTGGAGACATGCCTCTGGAGTTACAGCCCAAGCTACTGCGAGTCCTTCAAGAGCGGGAGTTCTACCGAGTGGGAGGGGTGAAAAAGCTCGGGCTCGACGCCCGGATTATTTGCTCCACCAACCGTGAGCTGGCACGACTGGTAAAGCAAGGAGCCTTCCGCCGCGATTTATTTTTCCGTCTCAATATCGGCAGAATTTATATCCCTCCATTGCGCGAAAGAACAGAAGCTATCGGGCCTATGGCGCAGATGTTCCTCGAACAGTTTACACGGCAGAAGAACCGCAGGTTCGTTAACATCCATAAGGATGCCTTGAAGATTCTTTATAACTACTCGTGGCCGGGAAATGTCCGTGAGCTGCAAAACACTATCGAGCGGATAGTTCTGTTGTTTGATGAGAGGGTGGTCGGACCTGAGCATTTGAAATTTCTAGATTCGGACACCGAGGATGTGCTCCTCCCGAAGAGTGCTGAAGATAAACCCGGCCACTTTGCCATTTCCCTACCACCGGACGGCTTTGACCTGAAAGCCGCGGAGGCCAAAATTGTCCGCCGTGCTCTATCGATGTTCAGCGGCAACAAGACCCGGACCGCCGCCTACTTCGGTATCTCCAGGAACGCTCTCCGCAGAAAGCTCGACAAAGATTACAAAGCCACACGGCCTTGACCCGCTTTCATCCTCTGTTAATCAAAAACCATAGCGCCAGAATGAACCGGTTTAAAAACGGCCACCGGTTCATTTTCGGCCACCCCTGTGACATTTCGTGTTTGTTTCAACTTGTTCCTTTTCAAGCAGTTAAAGAGAAACTCTTCCCGCGTCGGTTCTGGCATCATTCTTGTTTTATTTCCTAGGGATATCAACAGGGATGCCCATGAGAAGGTGAATGATATTTAGCTGCGGTTAGCGGAGAACCTTTCGATCGGTCGCTTATAACAGAGAAGGCACGATGAAAATTCTGTTAATAGATGACGACCGGGACAACCTCAGTCTTTTAGGCGGCTTTCTGAGCACAAAGGGGTTTGATCTCGAAGTGTTCGACAATCCGGAGAAGGCCGTAGTCGCCTATAAGTCGAAAGGGTTCGATCTGGTGATCACGGATTTGCAGATGCCCAAAATCAACGGTCTCGAGGTGCTCAAGGCGGTGCGGGCTTATAATCCCGGGGCCTGTGTCATTATCCTGTCCGGCACCGCTGACGGCAATCAAGTCGAAGAGGCTATGAACGACGGCGCCTACGGATTTTATCAAAAACCTCTTCACGACGTTGAAGGCTTTGCCGACACCCTGTGCAAGATCGAGCGTCGGATTAATTCAGCAGGGATTGACACTTCCCTCAATGGAGGCCCGCTATGAAACCTGCATCGATAATTCTCGCCTCAGCTCTGCTTTTGGGAGTCATTTCCTTAAGCCGTGCAGAAGAAGCTTTTGTTAATTACATCTATTCAAATAATGTTTACTCACTCGCTTTCGAAGGCGATTCCGTTTTGTGGGCGGGGAGCACAGGCGGTCTGGTGCGCTGGAACCTGAAAGACGGCACCTACAGCAAATTTACCAAGGCGGATGTCCTGCCGTATAATTATGTTACTGCCCTTGCATTTGACTCTCAGGGCAATCTTTGGGTCGGAACTTACGATGGACTCTGCCGGTTCGACGGTACCGACTGGACAACCTATACCACTGCGGACGGCCTGGCAGATAATCATGTCTATGACATCGCCGTGGACTCCCAGGGAAACATGTGGGCCGGAACCGGGCGTGGAGCCAGCAGATTCGACGGTACAGACTGGACAACTTATACCACTGCGGACGGCCTGGTATTTAATTGGGTTTTTACTATCGCCGTGGATTCTCAAGACAATCTGTGGTTCGGTACCCAGCGTGGAATCACTAGATTCGACGGTACAAACTGGGCAACCTATACCCCCTATGAGGGCCTGGCGTATACGAAGGTTAAGGATATCGCCGTTGACTCCCAGGGAAACCTCTGGGTCTGGACAGCAGAACGTGAATTTGGAGGAGTAAATAAGTTCGATGGAACAGTGTGGACAACCTATGCCACCTCTCCTCTGCTGGCTGATTATACCGCCAGTTGCATCGCTGTTGACTCCCGGGGCAACCTCTGGGTCGGGACTTATGGAAATGGGGTCAGCCGGTTCGACGGTACCGACTGGACTACCTATACCACCGAGGACGGCCTGGCCGGTAGAACTGTCTATGCTGTCGCCCAGGATTACCAGGGCAACATGTGGTTCGGAACCTATCATGGCGGTATCAGCCGGTTCGACGGCAGAGCCTGGACGACCTATGCCACCGCGGATGCCGTGGGTTTTTATACTTCCAATACCATTGTCGCGGACTCCCTGGGCGGCGTGTGGATCGGCACGGGCGGCGGCGGTATCAGCCGGTTCGACGGTACCGGTTGGACGAACTACACCACCGCGGACGGCCTGGCTACCGATACTGTCCTGGCTATCACCACGGACTCAGAGAGCAACATCTGGGCCGCCACTGAGGGTTGTGCGATCAGTATATTCGACGGTGCCTGTTGTTGGAACACCTATGTTATCTTCAGCAGGTTTGTCCTGTCATATTATTATCCCGCACGCGCCATCTACCTGGACTCAAGGGGCAACCTGTGGATCGGAACCTGGGGAGGCGGGATCCACTTTTTCGATGGTTTCTCCTGGAGAACCTATAACACCGGGGACGGCCTGGTTTCTGATTACATCAATGATCTGACGATGGACTCCCAGGGCAACCTGTGGGCTGCAACCGCAATGGGAGTCAACAGCTTTGACGGCAACGTCTGGACTACGCATACAATCGTGGAGGATTTTTCAAGAATCGGTGTCTATGACATCGCCGTGGACCCCCAGGGCGACTTATGGTTCGGAATCTTTTCAGGGTATATCAGCCGGTTCGACGGCACGACCTGGACCACCTATACCATACCGGACGCCATGGGTTCCCCTTCTGTCAGTGCCCTGGCATTTGACTCGCAGGGCAGCTTATGGGCCGGGACCATGGGGGGAGGAATAGTCAAGTTCGACGGTACCAACTGGAGAACCTATACCACCGCCGATGGGCTGGTTGACAATGACATCGAAGCCATCGTGGTTGACGCTCAGGGTAATGTATGGAGCGGAGCCGGTAGAGGAGTAAGCATGCTTCCTGCAGAGGCGGCTCAGGAACCTATACCAATGCCTCCTGTTCCATGCGACTTTAACGGGGACGGCAGGATCAACATAATCGACGTGATTTCGCTGCTTCTTTATCAGCGCGACAACCCCGGCGGCCTGAAGGCCGATTATAACGGGGACGGCAGCACCGATATCACCGATGCCGTCACTATGTTATCCGACATCATGAAAGGTACCTGCCCGGATGCTGCGGTTTCGCTCTCTGCCGCAGGCAGGGAGGCGCCGGCCGCCGGGGTTGAAAACCTTACCCCTGAAGACATTTCCTTTATCGAACAAATGACGGCGCAGATGAACCTAACACCCGAGCAGGAGGCCGCTTTTCGACTGGTCCTCTATGGGGAGACGGGCCATGTAAGCCTGCCCGGGGCTTTTTCCCTGTCACAGAACCTTCCCAACCCGTTCAACCCGTCCACAGCAATCAGCTACAGCGTGCCGGAAGGCTCAACCGTAAAGGTGACTCTCAAGGTCTTCGACATCCGCGGTCAACTGGTGCGCACGCTGGTTGACGAGGTGCGCGATGCGGGAACCTACAACCTGTTCTGGGACGGCAGGGATAATGAGGGCCGATCGGTCTCGAGCGGGGTTTATTTCTACCGCCTGAGGGCCGGAGAATTCGTGCAGACACGCAAAATGGTGCTGCTTAAATAATTACCGGGGCTTATGGGGTAAAAGGTCTTTTTAAAAAACGTCAGGTTGTAAGCCGGAACCTGATGTGTTGGAAAGCCTTAGGAGGCAGAATGAAAAGTCCGGCCTTTATCATTCATTTTATTGCCTGTCTGATGTTTCCTGCAATCTTTATGTCATGCAATCAAGGGACACAGGAGGCTAAAGAAATAATTGAGCCGCCATCAGAATTGACGCATACCATACTGGGTGGCATCCATGATTGGAAAGATCAGACTGCTGTAGCGGGTATTCAGGTCCATATTGAAGGATTCAGTAAATACGACACCTTCATCACCGACTCCGACGGCAGCTACTCTTTTACTGTCGAAGACGGCCTGTACACCATATCGCCGGTTGAGCCTCCGGATAGCGAGTACTACTTTTACCCGACAAGCCGGGAGGCATACGTCAACGGAGGGGATATTTCCGTAACCGGCTTTTACGCCATAAGATATCCCATACTCATACTACGGAACAACGGTCCCAGACAAATCAGCGTAGTGCGGATAGCCAATGTCGATCAACCTAACGCCTGGAGCGATAATCTTGTCGAGAACGGGTTATCGGCCGGTTCCGACAGCCGGCACATACGTATGGACCCCGGTTCCTGGAATATACAGGTAGCCTACCTGGAAGATTCCGAAACACTGGTGGCATTCATTGATGATGTAAAGATATTGCCTGCGGATACGCTTATCTACCCGTTAAACTCCATACTCAGGATAATAAACAGCGGTTCCAAAACAATTGTACAGGTAATGGCAGGTGAATGCGAAACTAATGAGTGGATAACATATCATCCTACGAATGAAATTCCGCCCGGCTCTGAAAGCGAAAACATCTATCTTTGGACCGCCGGGTGCTATGATCTGCTTCTGTGCTATGCTGATCCTTCTAAATCATACTTACCATATGTCTGGGTTAGAGATGTCCTTTTTTCTCCAGGGGATACAGTTTACGTTACATTTGAAGAATAGGATAATTTAGTTGTTTAATATTTTAGTCAAAGATAATATCTACATGTACCTCCCAAAAAGCACAGATTGTTAAATCAAGCAATTTTGTCAGGCTTGCACTTTCTTGTTTCGGGCAAAAAATTAATTGAAAGAAGCAGGCCGGGCTTTTTTCGACACTCTAATTAAAGGCGATGAGAACATCGATTTTGCAGATACGGCAGCATTTAGCCTGAAAGAGAGGGGAAATCACTCAACCGATATTCTACACTCTGTAGGAGGTAGTCAGTGAGAGCGCTTTTGATAATGTTTATTTTGACGGGTTTCTTGTGGTTTTCTTGCAGTGACGATTCCAAGGATCTGTTTTACGTGGATACTGTCGATCCTCTGGGTGGGGGAACCGGTATCGAAATGGTCGCCCTGCCCGCCGGGGCTTTCCTCATGGGGAGTAATCTGAAACCCGATTATGAGGTTATTTGCAACGACCGCGGGGAGTGTTATGCAAGTTTCAACCCGGAACAGCCGGTGCACATGGTGAGCGTTGATGCTTTCAAAATGGGCATCACGGAGGTCACCCAGGAGCAGTTCGAAGCGGTGATGGGATATAACCCCTCAAGATTCTATGGTGAATTCAGCCTTCCGGTGGAGACAGTTTCCTGGGTAGAAGCGATAACCTTTTGCAACAAGTTGAGTGAGATGACAGGCCTCGAAACCTGCTATGATTCGACTACCTGGGAGTGTGATTTCGATAAGTCCGGTTTTCGTCTGCCCACTGAAGCCGAAGTTCAGCGAGTCGCGCAACTGGCCGACGAAGCACTGGCCTGGTTCGAACACGTCACCCCGCCGCG
>CAZSTM010000069.1:0-11888 GCA_964609635.1 uncultured Gemmatimonadales bacterium | reverse complement strand
AAAATCTCAGTCATTTCATCTGTTCAAGTTACCATGCATTTCTAACTTGTCAGAGCACTAGTTCACATTTTCTTTTTTTCGAACAACCCGTGCAAGGAGTGCCAAATGAATCCCGCTAACGGCCGCCGCGGTTTTTTCAAAACCCTGCTCACCTCAGCCACAGCACTGGGACTCGCTAAAAGCCGGACCGCATATGCGACCCCGGCCCGGCCCAATGACGGGCACTACGATATCATTGTCTGCGGTGGGGGACCGGGTGGTGTATGCGCTGCGGTGGCCGCGGCACGCGCCGGTAAAAAGGTACTGCTGATCGAGCGCTACGGCTTCCTCGGCGGCATGGCCACCGCCGGCCTGGTGGAACCTTTCATGCCTTATAAAACCGGTGAGATAGTCACCAATGCCGGCATCTTCGAGGAAATCTGCCAGCGACTGGCCGCCATGGGCGGGTTCGGCTCCGAGCTGCACCAGAGTGCGACCGACTCCGAGGTGATGAAAATGGTGGAGCTGGACCTCTGCCGTCAGGCCGGAGTGGAAATCCTCTTCCACTCTTTTATCTTCAACGCCACGGTGCGCAAAAAACGAGTCGCCCAGGTGCACGTGGCCAACAAGGCCGGCGAGATGCGGTTCTCCGCCGATTTGTTTGTGGATGCCACCGGGGACGGTGACCTGGCCTTTCACGCCGGAGCCGATTGGGAGCTGGGCCGCGAAGAGGACGGGTTCACCCAGCCCTCGACGATGTTTTTCAAAATGACCGATGTGAACCTGAAAAAAGCCATGAAATATGTCAACTCCGGCAAGGACAACCGCTCTTTCAAAAAACTCACCGAGAAAGCCCGGGCTGCGGGAGATTTCACCAGCCCACGCGAGGACACTCTCTGGTTCTGCACTCCGCGCAAGGGGGTTATCGCTTTCAACACCACGCGGCTGGTAAAATACGACGCCACCGACCCCTGGGACCTGACCCGCATGCAGATCGAGGGCCTGGACCAGGTGCGCGACACCGGGGCTTTCGCCAACAAGTACCTGCCCGGTTTCGAGAAAGCCTATATCAGCCTGGTGGCCACCAATGTGGGAGTGCGCGAAAGCAGGCGCATTGTCGGCGATTACCTGATCACCCAGGATGACCTGCTCTCCTGCAAACCGTTCGAGGACAGCGTGGCACGGGGCTGCTACCCGATCGACATCCACAGCCCCACCGGCGGCGGTACTACTATTATCGAGCTTGACGAGGGGGAATCCTATGCAATCCCCTACCGCTCTTTGCTGGTCAAGGGATTCGACAACCTGATCATGGGCTGCCGGGCAATCTGGGGTACGCATGAGGCCCACTCGGCTTACCGGGTCCAGCCGATAGTCATGAGCATCGGGCATGCGGCCGGAGCGGCCGCGGCTATGGCTTTCAACTCCGGGGCGGACTTCCGCAAAGTCTCTGTCTCCCGGCTGCAGGAGCAGCTCAAAGCCCAGGGAGCGGTTGTTTAACCAGAACATCCGGGTACTGTACCTGCAAACGACATTAAACCTATCAAAGAGATTTTCATGCCGGAAAAAATCGAAGTAAAAGCTCACGCGATCACCGAGTTCGAGTACGGGAATTTCCTCCGCGCTTTCCACGGCTGGACTTTCAAACAGTTCAAAGAGGACCCCCGCGCGCACGACGACTGGATCGCATTCACCACGGTGCTCTATTGTCCGGAAGACGGCCTGGTGCACTGCGGGCTGACCCGCTTCAATAACGACATCCTCTATGTTTTCAACCCCGAAACCGAAACTTTTCGAAGTTTAGGCTACAAGAAGGTGGCCGAGCCTTACGAGGTCAAGATCCACCGCAGCTTGGTGCTTCACGATGACGGTTACATTTACGGAGCCACGGCACTGCTCCACGATATCGATGAGGCGACCTCCGCGCCCGGCGGAAAAATTTTTCGCTACCGGCCCGGAGGCAAGGGTAAGATCGAGACTCTCGGCGTGCCCGTGCCCCATGCCTACATCCAGTCGCTGGCCCTCGACCGCCAGCGCGGAATCCTTTACGGTTTCACTTTTATGCCTGAGCACATGTTCCGCTTTGACATCGAAAAAGGCCGGGTCACCGATCTGGGCCTGATCGGCAGTTGTCTGTTTATCGGCCAGGCCCACCGGCCATGCCTGGATGACCAGGGCGTGGTCTGGGGCACCTGGGGTAGTTACTACAGCGAGGGCAGCCTGCCCACCGAGGGCCATAGAGTCTGCCTCCTGCGCTACCACCCGGAGGGTGATAACCTGGAATTTCTCCAGTACGGTCTAGAGGGCGAGGGGGTAAGCTCAACAGAGATGATCGACGAGGCAGTAAACGGAAGTGATGGGTACCTTTACCTGGGAACCCGCTCGGGAAAGCTGTACCGGCTCGACCCGCGCATGGGCCGGCCGGTGCTCCTGGGCAAGCCGGGTTTCTACCTGGAGCGCCTTGGCGGTATCGTGGCCACCGCCGACGGCCGGCTGTACCTTACAGCGGGGGACAAGGACGGTGCACGGGTCTTCCGCTACCACATGCACCGCGGCGAGTTCGACGACCTCGGTCCGATCTACGACAGTCAGCGACGAGTGACCGCCGAGAAAATCCACTGCCTGACCATGGATGAAAAGCGCGGCATCCTCTACGGCGGTGAAATCGACAACGTACGCCGCTCGAGCTACCTGTGGTCGATCCGGCTGACGGAGTGAAACAGGTCCCAGCCTTTCCGGTTGCGGGCCGGCATCTTTTTTGCCTGAACAAACTTAGAGAAAACCCAACCATCGTGGTTATCGCAAAAAAGCTGCCGGCCCGCAACTCCCACAGTGCCTCATCCCGCGATTTTCTAATTTGATTTCCCCGACCGCACTCAGTAAAGCAGGAACCCGGCCCGCCGTTTCCCTTAGGGTCGTTGACATATCCGGACAATCTTCCTAATATATATGGTTCAAAAATATAATCCTGTTGGAAAACGCCTGAGCACCTACGGGGAACCCCGCGGGCCCGGGTGTCTTCGGCAGTCTCGAATAATCCGGTTTACTCAGGAGTATCTTACCATGGCGAGTAATAAAATCGAATCTTTGATGGAAAAACTGGTCAGTCTGTGCAAGAGGCGCGGCTTTATTTTCCAGAGCAGCGAAATCTATGGAGGTCTTAACTCGTGCTGGGATTACGGT
The DNA here is from genome assembly GCA_964609635.1 of uncultured Gemmatimonadales bacterium. GTDB lineage: Bacteria > Gemmatimonadota > Glassbacteria > GWA2-58-10 > GWA2-58-10 > JAFGTO01. The sequence goes on along the minus strand of CAZSTM010000069.1, from coordinate 8,726 downwards.
CCGCTGGGTGTGGAGCTGGAAAACAATATCCAGAACTTCTGGTGGCGCCGGATGACCTTGGAGCGGGAAGATGTCGAGGGACTGGATGCCAGTATCCTGATGCACCCCGGGGTCTGGGAGGCCAGCGGGCATGTTTCCGGGTTCACCGATCCTTTGGTCGACTGCAAAAGCTGCAAGCAGCGTTTCCGCGCCGACGAGATTACCGGCACTGCCTGCCCGGCCTGCGGGAAGGAAACTCTCACCAAGGCCCGCCAGTTCAACCTGATGTTCAAGACCCACATGGGGCCGGTCGAGGACGAGGCCTCTTTGGTTTTCCTGCGCCCGGAGACCGCCCAGGGAATCTATGTCAATTTTAACAATGTTCAGACTGCCATGCGGCGCAAGATCCCTTTCGGCATCGCCCAGATCGGCAAAGCTTTCCGCAACGAGATCACTCCCGGCAATTTCATTTTCCGCACCCGCGAGTTCGAGCAAATGGAGATGCAGTTCTTTGTCAAGCCGGGAACCGATGAAGAATGGTTCGAGAAGTGGAAAGAAGAGCGCATGCAGTTCTACCTCGACCTAGGGCTGAAAAAAGAGAAGCTGCGATTCCACGAGCACGCTGCGGATGAGCTGCCTCACTATGCCCGCGCCGCATTCGATATCGAGTACGAGTTTCCTTTCGGCTGGCAGGAGCTCGAGGGCATCCATAACCGCACCGATTATGACCTGGGCCGCCACAACCGGCACACCGGCAAAAAGGCCTTGAGTTATTTCGATGAGCAGACCGGTGAGCGTTTCGTGCCCTATGTGATCGAAACCTCGGCCGGTTCCGACCGTACGCTGTTGACCTGCCTGGTGGACGCTTACGATGAGGAGGAAGAACGCGTGGTGCTGCGCCTGTCTCCCAGGATCGCTCCTATCAAGGCCGGAGTGTTCCCCCTGGTCAAGAAAGAGGGCATGGTGGCCGCGGCGCGGGACACCTACGATCGGCTTAAAAAGCACTTCAAGGTCTTCTACGACCACGGCGGCTCTATCGGCCGCCGCTACCGCCGCCAGGATGAAGCCGGCACGCCGCTGGGGATCACCACAGACGGCCAGACCCTCGAGGACAACACGGTCACTATCCGCCAGCGCGACTCAATGGACCAGATAAGAGTCAAGATTGACGACATCTGCGACTGGGTCGGCCGCTTCATCAATGGGTAAAAATACAATAAATAACCTTTCCGCTGCATCCTTACAAATGCCACCGGCACGGTGCGCCTTGACCCTGCGTTTTGGAACTTGTAAAAACCGCCTTCCTGTGCCCTCAACCGGAATCCTGTTTCCCTGGAGGTATAACATGATTCGGCGTCTTTTTCTCGCCGCTGCGGTATTTACCCTTTTCTGTGCGACAGCTTCTTTTCCCCAGGGCTCGAAGCTGGAAACCCCTGATGCTTTGATGCTGCGCTTTCCCGATGTGAGCGCCGGGGAAATAGTATTTTCCTACGCCGGCGACCTGTGGATCGTGGACAAACAGGGCGGGATCGCCCGCAGGCTCAGCTCGCCCCCCGGAGCGGAGTTGTTTCCCAAGTTCTCGCCGGACGGCAGCCGGATCGCTTTCAGCGGTAACTATGAGGGCAACATCGATGTCTATCTCATGCCGTCAAAGGGCGGCCCCCCACAGCGGCTGACCCACCATCCGGGCCCCGACTTTGTGGTGGCCTGGTACCCGGACGGTAATAACCTTCTTTACCGCTCGAGGATGCATAGCCACAAATCCCGGTACAATCGTTTTTTCAGGCAGCCGGTTGCCGGGGGTATGCCGGAGACCCTCCCCCTGGCGTACGGTGAGCTGGCCGGTTTCTCCCCCGATGGGAATCGTCTGGCGTTCCAGATTATCTCGCGCGAGTTCCGCACCTGGAAGCGCTATCGCGGCGGAATGGCCAGCGACCTCTGGCTCTATGATTTTACCACCGGACTCAGCGAGAAAATTACCAGCTTTGAGGGCACCGATGCCCTGCCCATGTGGCACGACAACACCATCTATTTCCTCTCCGACCGGGACGAGCGTAAGAAGCTCAATATCTGGGCCTTGGATATCGACTCCAGGCAGTTTCGCCAGGTAACCAATTTCACCGAGTACGATATCAAGTGGCCCAGCCTGGGACCGAACGACATAGTATTCGAAAACGGCGGCCGGCTTTATCTTCTCGACCTGGCGAGCGAAACCACGCGGCCGGTTTCCATCCAGGTTCCGGCCGACCTGCCGAAAGCCCGGCCCCGGCTCAAAGACGCCTCCAAAAACATTGAAAGCTACAGTATCTCGCCCAGCGGCAAACGGGCCGTTATCGGGGCCCGCGGCGAGGTATTCACCCTGCCCGCCGAGCACGGAAGCGTTCGCAACCTGACCAACTCCCCCGGCGCGGCCGAGCGCTTCCCGGTCTGGTCGCCGGACGGGAAACACATCGCCTATTTCAGCGACAGAAGCGGCGAGTATGAGTTATGCCTCCGTCAGGCGGACGGCAAGACAGAGGAACGTCAGATCACTTCCGGCGGTACTACCTTCCGCTACAACCCGGTCTGGTCGCCGAACTCCGAGCTCATGGCTTTCAGGGACAATACCGGCAGTTTATTCATGGTGGATATCGCCAAGGCCAAGCCGGTGTTTATCGATAAATGGGACCCCCTGGCATACGATGACCGCCTGCGAACAGAGTCTTATGCATGGTCGCCGGACAGCCGCTGGCTGGCATATTCCAAAAGAATGCCCAACCATATAAGCGCTATATTCCTCTATGATATACAGAGTAATAAATCACAGATGGTTACCGGTGATTTCTATGATGATCTCACCCCGGCTTTCGATCCCGGGGGCGATTACCTGTTTTTCTACTCCTCGCGCACCCTGAATCCGGTGTACAGCGACATAGATGTAACCTGGATCTATCCCAACACCACGGGGATCTACGTGGTAACCCTGCGTGAGGATGTCGAATCCTGCCTGGCGCCGCGCAGCGACGAGGAAGAGCCTTCGGAGGATGAGGAAGCCGGGGATAAGGATGAAAAGAAAAATTCCTCGAAAGAAGAGGAAAAAGCCAAGCCGGTGGAGATAGATTTCACCGAGATCGAAAGGCGGGTGGAAAAACTGCCGGTAGCCGCGGGTAATTTCGGCCCGCTGTTTGCGATCGAGGGCAAACTGGTTTTCCTGAGCCTGCCCGCCGCCGGTGCCGCCGAGCAGGGTGAGCCTGAAGGAGTGCTTAAGTATTACGACCTGGAAGAACGTGAGGAGAAAACGGTTATCAGCGGGATCGACAACTTCGAGATCTCGGCCGACGGTAAGAAAGTTATCTACCGGAGCGGGTCCACTTTCGGTATCATAGACCTGGCCGAGGGGAAAAAGGTCGGAGATGGAAAAATCGCCACCGGCCAGATGAAAGCCTGGATCGATCCGCACGATGAGTGGAAACAAATTTTTGTGGAAGCCTGGCGGATCATGCGCCAGTATTTTTACGATCCGGGAATGCACGGTGTCGACTGGCAAGCCGTCCGTCGGCGCTACCAAAAACTTCTGCCGTTCGTGGCCGACCGCGCGGACCTGAATTATGTCATCGGCGAGATGATCGCCGAACTGAATGTCTCGCACTCCTATATCGGCGGCGGCGATATTGAGCGGGCGGAGACTATCAATGTAGGGCTGCTGGGCTGTGATTTCGAACTCGACCGGACAACCGGCCTTTACCGCATCAAGAAAATCTACCAGGGCGCGCCGTGGGATGCACCGGATGCCCGTTCCCCCCTGCGCCGCCCGGGAGTGCAGGTGGCCGAAGGCGAGTATCTGCTGGCGGTCAACGGCCGGTCCCTGGATGCTGCCAAAGACCCCTGGGCGGCTTTCCAGGGCCTTGCCGGAGAAGTGGTCGCGCTGACAGTCAACACCCGGCCCACACCGGAAGGAGCGCGCGAAATAGTGGTTGAGCCGTATTCCAGCGAAAACCGTCTGCGCTACCTGGCCTGGATCGAAGACAACCGGCACAGGGTGGACCAGGCCACCGGAGGGCGGGTCGGCTATATCTACGTCCCGGATACAGGTGTTCTCGGCCAGAACGAACTGGTTCGCCAGTTTCTGGCCCAGTACACCAGAGACGCCCTGATTATCGACGAGCGTTTCAACGACGGCGGGCAAATCCCGGATCGCATGGTCGAACTGCTCAACCGTGCGGTGCTCAACTACTGGGCCCGCCGCGACCAGCCGGCCTGGGCCACACCGTTTGTCAACCACTCCGGGCCCAAGGTGATGCTGATCAACCAGTGGTCCGGCTCGGGCGGTGACTGTTTTCCCTACTACTTCCGTAACACCGGCCTCGGCCCGCTGATCGGCAAAAGGACCTGGGGCGGGCTGATCGGGTTAAGCGGCAACCCGAGGTTTATCGACGGCGGGCGAGTGACCGCGCCGACTTTCAGTTTCTATAACACCCAGGGCCGCTGGGAGGTCGAAAACTATGGGGTGGACCCGGACTTCGAGGTCGAGAACCCGCCCCATGAGCCGGCTGCCGGAGTTGACCGTCAGCTCGACAAAGCGATTGAGGTGATTCTGGAGATGCTGGAGAAGAATCCTCCGCTCGAGCCTTCCCGGCCGGCGAACCCGGACCGCTCGGATGGGACCACGAAATAGAAATCTAATGCCATGATCAGACTGCTGGATCTGGGGCCGCAAGAGCTGAAAACAGAGCTTAGCCGTTGCCTTGCGCAATGGGATGAGAAGCCCTTCCGGGTAAAACAGATACTGGGTCATGTTTACCAGCGCTGTGTGCTGGATTTCGAAAGCATGACCGACCTGCCGGCCGCGCTGCGCTCGAGCCTGGCCCGGACTTACCGCCTGAAAATTCTGGAGCCGCTCGAACGCAAGTTTTCCGCCGATGGTACCGCTAAAACGCTCTGGGAGCTGGAGGACGGCGCGCGGTTGGAAAGCGTGATCATCCCCATGGAAGCCGGCCGCTGTACTATTTGCCTTTCCACCCAGACCGGATGTGCGCTGGGCTGCGCGTTCTGCGCTACCGGCAGGCTGGGGGCGGGCCGCAATCTCTCGGCCGGCGAAATAGTGGGCCAGGCTTTGGCCGAGATGGCCGAGGCGGCCCAGGATTCCGGTCCCCGGATCAAAGGCGCCGAGCGCAGCGCGGCACCTAATCTGGTATTCATGGGCATGGGTGAGCCCCTGCTGAATTACGACAACCTGAAAACCGCCCTCGAAGTCCTGAACCATAGTGAGCTTACCCAGGTCGGCTCACGCCGGATTACTGTCTCGACCGTGGGCCTGCCCGAGCAAATAGTACGTTTCAGCCGCGACTTCCCTCAGATGAAACTGGCGGTAAGCCTGCACGCAGCCACGGACAGCCTGAGAAAGGCTCTGATGCCTATCGCTAAAAAAGTGAGCCTCTCGGAACTGCTGGATGCCTGCCGTCAGGCTCAGGCAATCACCGGCAAGAGGATAACTTTCGAATACCTGGTCATTCCCACGGTTAACGACCGGCTGGAGGATGTCCGGGCACTCGCCGCAATCTGTTCCAGCATCCACTGCAAGATCAATCTTATCGGCCTGAACCGCGTGGAGGGGCTGCCGTTTCGCTCTCCCGCCCCCGATGAGCTGGCACGCTTCCAGAAGAGTCTGTCCTCGGCTTGCAACCAGGCTGTAACCCTGCGGCGCTCGCACGGAACGGATATCGCCGGGGCCTGCGGACAACTGGCCGCCGGCCAGCCCCCTCTTCGCTCCTGAGCTGAGGGTATAACCGGTGTAGTATCTTACAGAGAAACCAGGGATAATCCAGGCGGGCTCAAGAGAAAAATATCCAAACCATCTCAGGTGTTTTCCTCAGCAGAAAACAGGCCGAGCTTTTTTAACAAAGCTTCCACGGAAATCGCAAAAAATACCAGCAAGAACGGCTGGACGGCCATGGAAAACCGCGTGTTCGCCTGTAACAACCCGAGTGTAAGGATAATATAAACTACCGGGGTCAGTATGATTAATACGGAATATTGTTTTTTAAAGGCTATGACCACCCCTGCCAACATGGCGAGAAATACCGCGAGCGTAACAAGAAAGGCGATCCCGTACACATACCCACTGCCGGGAAACTGATGGGCGGTGAACGCATCCCGACTTCCTTTGATTACAAACAGGCGATAAACCTGAAAAAGACGGGACTGCAGATATTTCCACGGCTGTCTTCGTATATTATCGACTGCCAGGGAAATTATTCTGTGCTGTCGCTGCGGTTCGGAGCGGAAAAATACCTGGTTTACCTGAGAAGACATGCCTTTTGCAAAAGACCTGCCTGCCCTGCCTACCGGCCCCGGCCCGGTTGAACCGTTCTGCTGTGTGCCGGTGATCAGGTTTAGTTCCCGGCGAACCCGAACGAAAGTCAGTCTGGACGTCAGCAACTTCCCGGCCTCGCAAAACAGCAGATGTTCAGTTTTGCCGCGTTCGACCAGTATATCGGTAATTTTACCCGAATAGCCGTGTGGAATCGCCATTCGAGAACCATCGAGGAAGGTAACAAGGGTCGAGTCGGTTTCATCTCTGATCTCATCTATCCTCTCGGAAAGTTTATGCTCCGGATTGTTGACTCGCCGGGCCGGCAATAACAGGCCCGCAGCGAGACGGACATCGGTTTCGGTCACTTCGCCGTCCCGGTCAAAATCCAAGCGGTCCTTAAAAGGCAACTCCTGCGACAGAAATATATGCCGTAACATTCGTATCACATCGAAAACATCCAGAAAATCTCCTGAAAGGTCCGCATCCCCCAGGTGATCTTTATTAACAAAATGTATCAGCGGATCTTCCGGGCCATCCGGCGGGAAAAATTGCACGGTGTCTTGCCCCGAATCGGTGTAACCTCTGTTCTCAAAATAATAATACACGCCGGCGGGCGCTTTTCGGGGCGGTATCAGATAGGTCAGCAGGCCGTTGTTTTTCTCCACTGGAGACAGGCGCGACCGGATGGTGTCCCGGTTGGTCCAGAAGACTAATCTCGTTAAACCTCTGTCCTCAGCAGGGGGATTTTCATCTTGCAGCCGTATGATGAGCGGGAACTTTTCGTAAATCGTGTATTCGAATATCGGGTTGATGAAAACGGATCTAGGATTTTCAATCCAGTTATCGGTGTAAGGCCCAACCTGCAAACTGCCGAACCAGAATACCAGGGCCCCATGAGTGGGAGTCGGCTGGAAAAGACCGGAAACCTTGTAATTTCTGATGACCCACGGAAGGTTGCAAAGTATGAACAGGGTCAGGCAGACAAAGACCTGCCTGATTTTTCCTTTCCTCCAACCGCGGGCTGCCAGGTATATGGCGCCCAGGAAGAAGGGGAAAATGATCAAGTTGGGCCGGAACTGACAGGCAAGGGCAAACACAATCCCACTCAGGGCGAAATATTTCGACCCTTGGTACTTGTTCCCCATGGAGAAAAGCAGCACGCCGGCCACAAAAAATACCGTGCTCAGAGTATCCGCCGACTGAGTGGAAGCATAAACCGTGCTGAGAGAGAAAACACCGGAAATAAGTGCGCTCAATCCCGCCACTAGGCCGTTCATCTCCATTCGGACCAGCCGATAAATCATGATCGGAATCAGGGCGTTCAGCATGGTCTGGACCACCAGCGGTACGACCGGATAATCCCCCAAGAGACGATAGAACAGGGCCAGGAAAGACGGGTAGCCCCAGATCCGGAACATAGTGGGATAGCCTTCGCCGCGTGCCAGGGCAAGACCGAGTTCGTGATAACCGTCAAAACCCTTCCAGCCCCACGGCAGCGGCGACCAGACAAAAATGAAAAAAAGCCCGAGGACGGCTGAAATTATCGCAGCCAGGTAGGCTGTCCGCGGACTCGACAGATGACGTTTAAAACTCGATTCGGAGAAACCTGAGAGCATCGATGAAAACTCCTGCGCCCGGCAAAATATTTCTGAAGAAATAAAACTGCAGTTTAAAAAAAAGTCCGCCAAACATTTAATTTTGACGGACTCCTGGAAGCTTTTCCCAGAGCTAAAAACCAACTTCCGATTTGAAATCTTATCCGGTTACTCTCAATTATTACTCGGCCGGTTCAAATACCGCAGCCAACCCGCCGCCGGGAGCCAGCTCAATGGTCAGGTTTTCATCGGCCGAGACCTCGGCTTCCGAGACAGAAACATCCTCGGGGTTTGTTTGGGCTCTTCTTCCATCCGCCCAGATTTTAGCTTTCCACGAGCCGCTACCCAGGAACTCGAGGGGCACTTCCAGCCGTCGCTCACTCCAATTGGTCATTGCGCCCAGGTACCAGGACTCACCCTTCTTACGGGCCAGCACTATAAACTCGCCGACCTCTCCCGCAACGAAACGAGTCTCATCCCAGACCGTGGGCACCTGTCCGAGAAAATCCAGCCCTTTTTCCTTGCGGTAGTTGACCGGAGCATCGGCCAGGACCTGCAGGGGGCTCTCATAGACCACAAACATGGCCAGCTGGTGGCAGCGGGTGCCCAGACTGCTGGGAGAGACCGAACTGGGTCTGAAAGCTTTGTCCGTGGAATTCCGGAAGGCTCCGGGGGTGTAATCCATCGGACCTACCAGCATGCGGGTATAAGGAATAGTCACATTGTGCTCGGGGTTCGCCTCCTTGCTCCACCTGCAGTACTCGAGACCCAGCACAGCCTCGCGGGTGAGCAGATTCGGCCAGGTGCGGCGGATACCGGTGGGCTTGTAAGCTCCGTGAAAATCGACAACCAGCTTGTTT
>CAZSTM010000068.1:10504-11940 GCA_964609635.1 uncultured Gemmatimonadales bacterium | reverse complement strand
ATACCGGCTCCGGATTCATCCTCGAAGATGGTTTCGTTAGTGATTACGACTCTTATCTGGCCAGACTCTCCGGTTGTCGGGTCTTCCCACTGCAGCACCAGGTAGTCCGCGCCCTTTTCGACCACTTTTCCGCCGAACTTGTCCGGGCCGGGTCCGCCCTCGTATCGAATGACCTTGTCGGCAATAATATTGTCTTCCGCATCCCGTTGACCTTCACCGTCCACAAAGTCGTCCACGTTGATGTCCGCGAGGCTGATGCCGGCTCCGGATTGATCCTGCAAGATGGTTGTGGCGGTGATAATGACTCTTTCCTGGCCTGTCTGGCCGGTTGCCGGGTCTTCCCACTGCACCACCAGGTAGTCCGCGCCCTTTTCGACCACTTTCCCGCCGAACATACCCGGGCCGGGTGCACCCATCTTGCGGACTTTGGAGGCGATAATCTCGCCGTTATCGTTCCAGGTGCCTTCACCGTCGACAAAGTCCTCCAGGTTGATGGCGTCGTAGTTAATGGGATTTTCAACGCCGTCCACTTCCTCCACGAAAACCGGGTTGCTGTTTACCCAGACTTTTATGGTAAAAGTGGTGTTGGTTTCCGGGTCATGGCCTTCGACCACGAAAAAGTCGGTCTGTTTATCGACCACCTTGCCGCCGAAGAAGGCCTGCTCGCCCGGTCCCGGACCGGGGCCGATGCCGCCTTCTACGATGATGGAAATGACTTTCATACTGCCGTCGCTCTGGACCTCGGCTTCGCCGCGAATGTAATTCCCGACCTCGAGAGAAACGGGATTATTGGCTTCGTCCACGATGGCGGTACCGGCATCGATAGTCCACCTGTCCGTGCCGGATGCTCCGGTATTGGGGTCTTGCCAGCTGGTTTCAATAAAGTCGGCTCCTACCTGGGTAACCTGGCCGCCGAACTGGAATCTTTCTCCGGGCTGTGGCCCGGTGCCGCCTTCCACCGTGATGGAAATGGCTTTCAGGCTGCCGTCGCTTTGGATCTCGGCTTCACCGCGAATGAAATTCCCGACCTGGATAGAAACGGGATTATTGGCTTCGTCCACGATGGGGGTACCGGCATCGATAGTCAATCTGTCCGTGCCGGAGTCTCCGGAATTGGGGTCTTGCCAGCTTACTTCAATAAAGTCGGTCCCCACCTGGGTAACCTGGCCGCCGAATTGGATTCTATCTCCGGGCTGCGGTCCGGGTGGTCCCATTTTGCGGACTTTAGTGGCGATAACCTCGCCGTTATCGTTCCAGGTGCCTTCACCGTCGACATAATCCTCCAGGTTGATGGCGTTGTAGTCTATGGGATTTTCAACGCCGTTCACTTCCTCCACGAAAACGGGGTTGCTGTTGACCCAGACTTTTTGCTGGCCGGTCTCGCCGGTTTCCTCGTTGTGCCATTCGACCACGAAGTAGTCGTTCTGCTTATCTAC
>CAZSTM010000068.1:0-10404 GCA_964609635.1 uncultured Gemmatimonadales bacterium | reverse complement strand
CGCCGGTTTCCTCGTTGTGCCATTCGACCACGAAGTAGTCGTTCTGCTTATCTACTACCTTACCGCCGAAGTAGGCAGGGCCGGGCGGTGGTCCAGGTGGCACGCAAGTATTAGCGGGATCATCTGGGCATGGGTCTTGTTCATTGATCTGTCCGTCGCCGTCCCTGTCCGGGTCTTGGTCGTCAGGAATGCCGTCGTTGTCCATGTCAGGTGCTGTAGGCACGCAAGTATTAGCAGGATCATCTGGACATGGGTCCTGTTCATTGATCTGTCCGTCGCCGTCCCTGTCCGGGTCTTGGTCGTCAGGAATGCCGTCGTTGTCCATGTCAGGTGCTGTAGGCACGCAAGTATTAGCGGGATCATCTGGGCATGGGTCCTGTTCATTGACCTGTCCGTCGCCGTCCCTGTCCGGGTCTTGGTCGTCAGGAATGCCATCACCGTCCATGTCAGGTGCTTGGGGCGGTTGATCAGCAGGACCGTTATCGTAAATAAAGGTTGCCAGGATACTGCCGTCGGCCTGCGTAGAACCCTCAACGCTAATCATGTTCACTACAGGTATAGTAGAAATGGCTATAGGGTTATCCGGAGGTATAAAAGCCTGTGTATTAGCATCTGTGAGTATAGTCTGGTTCTGGCCGGGCGCTATTTCAATAACAAGTGTAGCACCGTCGTTGGAAATCAACTTGCCGCCAAATTGTTCCTGCGCCGTCAGGGAGCTTACCGGGTGCAAGATGAAGATAAGTCCCGCCAGCAGAGAGAGATTCAGCCAACGTCTGGAAAACATGGTTTCGCCTCCGGTTAAAAAGACCGTGCAAAGAAATTATGAAATTTTTTAATTGAAAGCAGATAAGAGAAAAGAGAGTCAAGATAGGAAAGCATATACCGTGCCCGTAGAGTTTGCGCTTTAGTGATTATGTAAAAGTCTTTTCTAAACACAAGTTACAACAGTATGTTAAAAAAGCGCAAAGGGGGGATGCGCGGAAACGCTCAGTAACCGTCCGGAATCGAACAAAGAGAGAAAAAATTTACAGAGAAATTTTTCCCGATTATCCTGATTTTGGCAAATATTAATTAATATAATAATTGATATATAAGAGAGGTTTCTTATTTTAAATACTGAATATGGAAAAGTCAATAGCCGCGCCGGTTTTTTCAAGTATTTGACGGGAATTTCCCTTAATTTTCGCTGAAAAGGCCTAATTTCGCCTGGCCTTCAGCTGCCTGTCTCTCCACCCGGCGGCATCTTAGGCCTTTGAGTGCGGATTACGCCGGCGGCGGATAAAGGTGAGGTTTTCCAGGAGTTTCAGCTTAGAGTCGGCGTGTCTTTGGCGGCGCTGCGGCAGGCCTGCCTGGAGGGATTGAAAGCCTCGGCAAAGGCTCACTTTTTATTGAGGGTAAACTGGACAGGGTAATAGATCCACATCGGGGTAGCTCTCCCATCCTTGATGCCCGGGCGGAAGCGGGTTTTTTGGGCGGCCTTGACTGCGGCGTCATCCATGGACTCAAGACCGCTGCTGTTGATAATCTCGACCTGGTCCACGGTGCCGCTGGTGGTGACATGAATCCTCAGGTCCACGGTGCCCTCTATTTTTTTCTTTTCGGCGTCCCTGGGATAAAGGGGCGGGACCAGCATCAGCAGCTCCGGACGGCGCACCCGGGCCTGGCCGGTGGGGCTGCCCGAGGGGGAGCCTTGGACCTCCGGAATTTCGAGGCCGATCTCGAGAGAGCCTAATTCCGGCTCGGGCGTGTCGATCTCTTTGACGGCCAGTTCGGTAGGCTTGTATTTGGGGACTTTGATCCGGCGCTTGGCCAGGCTGGTCCGCTGGACGGCATTAATCACCACCAGGGTGTGCCGGCTTATGGCCAGCAGCTCCTTTTGCGTCCCAAACAGCTCCATGGACTCGTCCGGCGGACTGAGCAGGGCGGTAATCCATGCTGAAAGCAGCATCATGATCACCGAGGCGGTTATCGACCAGCGGAACAGGCGGTCGTAATCCTTTTCACGTACGGCCTGCCGGAGCGTGGCGGTGGCTTTATCGAGCCAGCAGTGAAAGATCTCGGGGAGCCAGGCGATGTTTTTAAAAGGTCCGTAATTGTAGGGTTGTTCTGTTTTCATAGTTGATTACTGGTGTCCTTGAAATTTAGATATGCATGAAAGATTCTTTTCGGTCCGAATTATCCTATTTAGGCTGTAGGCTATAGGCTGTAGGCTATAGGTTTTCCTCTTAGGGATTGCAGCAGTGCACCGATGACTTTCGCAGTCTCAACGCACAAATTATGAAGTTCCTGGTAAGTCAGAATCATTAAGATATTCTAAGCGGCAGGCGAGGGTCGTTTGGTATTCCACTTCGCGAGCAGAACCAAAGGCCATCTCCAGGAAACGAAGATATTCTGCTTCGCTATAACGAGCACAACCCTCAACGATATTTGAGGCCACCGAGACAGCTCCCCGCCGCATCTGTGAAGTCAGGCCGAATAGTTCTTGCTTTGGAAATGATTTCGTGGCTCGGTAAACGGCCAGGGCCGGAGAATCCGCTAGTTCAAAAGCCCGTAGTTTTGTATGATCTCTCATTGATTCATCATCAAGTTGGAAACCTGGAGCTTATAGCCTTTAAAATCCAGCCTGCAGCCCACAGCCCACAGCCCACAGCCTACAGCCCACAGCCTAATTACCAGTAAACCGTCATTCAATAACAGACTATTTATTTCTAGATGAGAGTACAAGCTTATCGGTTCATTTGCTATCCTTCTTACACTTATGGAATCACCATGTTCCCTAAGTATAAGGGTTTGGAGGTGTCGGGACGGTTTTTCGCAGGAAATCGGAACTCTGCCGTTCAGGCCGGTCCCGGAGGGTTATTTCCCACCCATTAACGACTCGATTTCCAGGATCGCTTTGGGGATGGATGCGCTAAGCACCCTGTGTCCCCGGTGTGTAACCAGAACGTCATCCTCGATTCTGACCCCCAGGGATTCGCCCTCCAGGTAAATTCCCGGCTCGACCGTGATTACCATCCCCGGTTTGAGCGGTATCTCGGTGTCGCCCACATCGTGAACATCCATACCCAGGAAATGGCTGGTACGGTGGATAAAATACTTACCGTATCCGGCTTTATTAATGACCTGCCGGGCGGCCTGATGCACCTGGGCCAGGGTTGCCCCGGGTTTGACAGCCTGGATTCCCGCTTCCTGGGCTTTGAGCACCACCTGGTAGATTTCCCGCTGGCGCTCGTTGAACTTACCGTCCGCCGGGACGGTGCGGGTAATGTCCGCGGTATAATAGTCGAACTCGGCTCCCACATCCATCAGCACCAGCTCTCCGGGCTCGATCAGGCGCCGGTTGGAGTTGTAGTGCAAGGTGACCGAGTTGGGTCCGCCTCCCACTATCGAGGGGAATCCCGGACGCTGGGCGCCGCGTCGGTGGAAACCGTACTCGATAAGCGCTTCGACCTGGTACTCGTACATGCCGGGTTTTATGGCGGCGATGGTTTCTTCGAGCGACCCGCCGGTTATCTCGACCGCCTTTTCCAGCAGGCGGATTTCCACCGAATCTTTCACCAGGCGCATCGGGTCGGTCAGGGTGGAAAGGGGCAGGATTTTAAGCTGGGGATAGCGCTCGCGGATTTTTTTGATCATTACCTCGGCGGCGCTCACCGGGCCGTCCAGCACTGAGGGCTGGAAATCGAAATACAGCCGGTCGATTTTTTCGGACAGTCCGGCCAACTCGCGGGAGAAAAGGTTCAGGTCCAGGGCCCGGGCGATACCGGTCAGCATCTCGGTCTTTTTTCCGGGACCCAGTTTAGTCCCGATCCAGGCTTCCGAGAGGCTGCCCTCGGCCAGGTTTCGGGCGGGCAGGTAGAGAATTTCCGGGTTATGCGCCTCCGGGCTGAGCAGCAGGAGCAGGTCGGACTGTTCGATACCGGTCAGGTAGTAAAAGTTGTTGCCCTGACGGTAGGTGGCCAGCTCCTCCTCCCAGGCGGCGGGTACCAGGGCCGCTGCGGATTCCAATTTGTCCAGCAGCGCCCGGCGGCGGGCCCGGTAGAGCCCGGCATCCTGGGCCGTCAGTGACGATGAAAAAGCCGTCAGAACCAACACCATCAACAAGAAAACCTTGCACCTGTGCAGCATTTTTTGATCCTCCATGCAGGTTTAGGACGCGGGCTTGATACTGAACCTGAATTGCGGGACATGATCATCCGGGGAGAATTCGTAGATCCAGTGGTTACCCGGCGCCGTGGGAAAGTAGTCGGTGACCGATGCCCCGTTGATCGACTGGTTTTCCCCGCTGAATCCGATCAGCGCCGCCGCTCCTTCCTGGCCGAAAGCGGTCACCAGGTGGTAGTAGATTATGCCGACATCCGGCGCCAGATAAGCGTCAATCCGGCCCTGGCCCTGGTCGGCCGTGCCCTCGATGTGGATAACATCATGGTAGCCGGCCAGCACGTTGTCGTTTTCCATCAGGTCGCAGCTGCCCAGATAATGGATGCGGTAGCTGAGAATCTCCACAAAACCGGTCCCGCTGCCGTCGCTGACATTCACCGGAGGTCCGGTCCACGTCTTTGTGGTGTCTGCAGGGAATGCCACGTGCGGCTCGCTCAGGTAGATGATCATCAGGTCGCTGGCATAGCCGATGAAAGTTAGCCGGATCATCGGCGGCTGGGTATAGCTGCGGGTGCTGCGGTCCCAGTCGAAAGTCTCGCCGACTCTCAAGCTGCCGCTCTGCTTGACAAGTTCCGCCGCCCCGGCCAGATCCTGCTTGGTATCGGAATTATGATCGTGGCCCCGAAAAAGCCAGCCGCGGTTGGAGCGGTAATCCGGGTCGATGGCGAAATTGAGTACGCCGGCCAGGTTGGCGGGTGTGGTCAACGGGGTGGCTGTGCGCTGCTCGCCGTTTAAAGCGACCAGCTTGAAGCCGGAGGGCAGTGTGAGGTCCACATAGTCGGCCCAGTAATCGCCTCCATTTACAGGGGGGCCGACTACCCCGTTGTCGTCCCCGCAACCGGCGAGCAAAACGGCGGTGACAGCTAAGCCGGTGCAAAGAATCTTCGGATAAAGCCTCATTTTTTCTCCAGGTTTATGCTGCCGGCCGCTTAAGATAACCTGGGCCTTTCGGCCCGGCGGCTGTCAGCGTTCCGGGCAATATAGCCTTTGGCGTGGTTTCTGGCAAGAAAGGCTTGGATTGAACAGCGAGCGAATAGTAATAATCAAAGCAATCTTAACCGCCGAAGATTCCCGGCAGCTTACTGCGGGGAGTCTTCAGCCTAATTTGATCGACCAGGTGTTCGGTCGGCGACGGGGCGGCGGAAACCGCCTGCCCGACAAGGGCCCCCTTTTTATGGTTAAGCCTGAAAGTGGCAGCGGCGGATAAAAACCACAGAAATAAACGCTTTAATCATTAAATAAGCGCCTGTTACATCCATTGTGGTAGGGGGATTCTGCTGCGCAAACAAGGTGATTTCCGGCGGATTGTTTCCTTGAAAAAGAATGGTGTGTAGGCCGGGAGTACTCTCTGCTTTCCTCTAGCTACAAAGCTCGCAGGAATTTGTTCCATTTGCAGCCGGGCCGGGAAATCAGGCCGGGGAAGGCTGAGCCGCAGAACATCCCGGAGGGTGGGGCTCCTCTTGAAAAATGTCCAGTTTTCCGATTTTGTTTGACAGGTTAAACCCGAGCTCGACCATCAGCTCGCGGTATTTATCGAAGGTCAGATGGTTCAGGTGCATATTCAGGTGAGCATCCGCGCCGGGGCTGGGGTCGAAGGGGATTTCGAGAAACAGCTTGCCGCCGGTTTCAAGATGATCGGCCAGGTGACGGAGCGTGCCTTCGGGATCGGTCAGGTGCTCGATAACGTGGGTGCAGATTATGGCGTCGTACCTTTTCAGGAGAGGGTACTTCTCGACCGCCGCGATGGTTTTGATATCCAATCCACGCCCGGCAAAGCGGGAACGGGCGAACTCCAGCAGCCGGCCCGGGAGGTCGAGATGAGTGGATTTGAATCCGGCCCGGGCCAGCGAAATGGACAGGGCCCCACACCCCCCGCCGTAGTCGAGAACCCTGTCGCCGGGATTAAGCTCATCGATGACGGCCGGTGCTAAATACGACCTGGCGCCCTGCCAGTCGCACTCTTTCATCAATTGATAAATGTAAAAATCATTTTCCAGGTAAAACTTCAGGACTTCTTCTTCGGTCTCCGGCCGGGATTTCTCCCAGAGTTCATTGCCGAGTTTTGAGGCAATGTTGCATTTGTCCTCGACTTCCAACGGGGCCTCGCCGGTAAAATTGCAGATTTCAGCGACGCTTTGGTCCATCCGTGCCAGAAAGGGGCGAACGGTGAGTTCGAATTTACCCTCCAGGAAGGCCCGGTCCAGTACGAGTGCGCTTCCATCCAGGTAATAGGCTGTCACAGTCCGGGCGCCCACCGCCAGGGCAATCCGGTCAACCTGGTGATATTCCGGGTGCAGGCGGCGGTCGGTGGCGTAGGGCGCCACCACCATGAAGAAATTTCCACTCTCGAGATCGGTAATATCCACCCGCTCAAAACGGAAATAACCATGGTGCGGGTAAATTATATTCTCGCAGTCGGCCATTTCCTCGCCCGCATGGCAGAACTGGGTGATCGATACCTGGGAGTTCCATGCTCTTAAGGCCTGGATGATCCTGGTAACCATGTGCCGCGGCCCGGAGCGAATGACCAGCACACGCACCGGTGAGGATTCGGCCCTGATTCCATCCAGCAGCTTGGAAAAAGGACGTGTCGGGATGACGGGTTCGGCAGTTGACATTTCAATACCTGGTGAGTTTTCCGTTTGCTCTGTTTTTAACTGCGGCGCTTAAAGGACGTCTTCGGGACCACAGGTCGGGCGAGGCTGCTTTCTTCCCCGGTAACCGGCTTCACTGTCTCAAGGCCGGGTTCAAAGGGTTTGCTGCTTATGCTTTAATTTCATGGACATACCTCTCCGAGCAAATATCATGCCCCTTTCCCCTTTTTTAAATCCCGTGAGCGAGGTTCTGTCTTTCCTGTCCAATTATTTTCACGGTTAATTGTCCTCTCCGCTTGAGGAAAGGTGGAGATTTGGGCCGATCCGGGGCATGAACGGGCGGGGACTGCGGACGGATAAAGGGCGCGGAACCATAAAAGAAGATCCCGGGTGATCAGAAAGATATTTTTACGGCGAAATAATGATTATATTGACAAGCAAGGCATACTGTGTCTAAAATCAAAAGGAGCTTTTAACTGCAAGGAAAATAAATCGGGTTTCGATATGTTTCCTTAAGCTGCAGGAATCCCTACATTCGGGCGACCGCCGGTCGCCTCTGCGAAAAACATTTTCATTGTTTCCGGGCGCACTCCGGGATGAGGCGTAAGATATTATGGCCATTGAAAACCTCAAGAAAAAGTTCGTCGAACTGACCGAGGCCTTATCCGGGATTAAATACGTCTACCTGCTGAGCCACGACAACCCCGATCCCGACAGCCTGGCCGGTATGCTGACACTGCGTTACCTGCTTACCAGGCATTTTAAAATCCGGGCACGGATGTTGTACGGCGGCGAGATTGGACGGGCTGAAAACCTGAACATGGTTCGCAGGCTGAAGATCCCGCTGACTCCGATCAGCCGGGTCCGCTGGCGTAAGAACAGCTGGTTTGCCCTGGTGGACACTCAGCCTGCAAGTGGCAATCACTCCCTGCCGAAGGATGCCAGGGTACTGATGGTATTCGACCATCACCCCGTCAAGCGGCCGCTCAACAGCGTTTTCAGCCACATCCAGGATGATCTGGGGGCCACCAGCACTTTGCTGCTCAACCATTTTCAGCAGACGGGGCTCGAGATCGACTGGCGCCTGGCCACCGCCCAGGCGTATGCTTTGATGTCCGAAACCCAGGACCTGGGCCGCGAGGCCCGGCGGGAGGATATCCAGGCCTATCTGACTGTTCTGCCCAAAGCCCGTTTACGCATACTTTCCCAGATAAAATATTCGCTGCTCTCGCATGACTATTACCGGACCCTGAGCCGGGCGCTGGAGAATACCTTTTATTACAAGAACATTATCGTGACCCGTCTGGGACATATCACCACCCCGGACATGGTTCACCAGATGGCGGACATGTTCCTGCGTTTCGAACGCCGCAGCTGGTCTCTGACTGTCGGCTGGAACGATGAATGGATATTCTTGAGCCTGCGCTCCAGCAACCAGCAGGCCAAATGCGGCCGGGTGATCCGGAAAATGGTACGTGGCAAGGGCCGTGCCGGCGGACACGACATGGTGGCCGGAGGCAGGATCGATTGCCGGGAAATGACTGAAAAGGAAAAGAAGGCTGTCGAGGAACTGGTTATCGGCAGATTTATGCGTCTGGTGGGACATATCAAGGAGTTGGAACTTCTAACGGCGATAACCGCGGAAGAGCCCGACCCCTTGTTGGAAGAGCGGGCAAACCGAACCAATGTCGGAGGTTGACAATCATGGATGATAGTTTCAGGGAAATACTCAAAGGTTTCCAGTTGCCCCAACGTGGAATGGATGATGTAATCGGGGTACTGATGGTTATTCTGGGCCTGGTGGTGTTTGTAATGATTATGTATTTCATTCAGTCGGCTGCGGCAAGGAAGAAAAGAATTCGGCTGATCCGCAGATCAGCCGTGGAACACGGGCTAAACCGGCAAGAGCTGCAAGTTGTCCTGGGTGCGGCCAATGCGAAGCCGAGGATCAATCCACTGAAAGTTTTAACCGCGCTGCGTGAATTCCAGCGGCTTTTCGGGCCCCTGATGCACGATCTTGTGGAAAAAATGGAAACCGACCCGTCCGCGCGCCACCAATTGAACCAGATTTTTTCACTGCGTAAAAAACTTTTCGGTGAGGTGGCCTACCATTTCGGCGTGTTTTCCAGTACGCTGCAACTTTCTATCGGTCAGCATCTTACATTGAAGTTTGATTACCGTGGAAGCAGTATAACCGCCAACTCGATGGTGATGGATGTCGATTCGGCCGCGATTACCGTGGCCAATCCACGCCGCAAGGGCGAGTACTTGAAATTCGCCAAGGACCAACCTATCAAGGTACTTTTCTATCGTGACAGGGATGCCGAATATCAGTTTAACACCGTAACCCTGCGAGGCATGGAGCAAAACGCTCAGCCGTTCCTGCTGCTGGCCCATGACTTGAATGTCCAGAGGATACAAACACGTGAGTTCTATCGGGTTACCACCAGTATTGCATTCACTTTCAGGAGGTTTGTCTGGGACAGCCAACTGGATAACCGCTATCTTGTGAAAACGGAAGACCAGGCCGAGGAACAGGAAGGCTTGATCAGGAATATCAGTGCGGGCGGGATGATGTTCAGCACCGACGTCAGGCTGGAAAAAAATGATATCCTGGTTTTCAACCTGCAGCTTAATCCGAAATTAACCGTTCCCGACCTGCTGGGAAAAGTGCTGAATATTTCGGAGCAGCCCGAGCGGACGGAAAGGCACCTGGTTCACTTAAGGTTCATCAATATCAAAGCCGGGGAACAGGATTTAATTATCAGCATGATCCTGCAGAAGAAAGTCGAGGCAAATGAATAAGTAGTACCGCAGGAGCGCTTAACCAACGCAGGTCTGCCGTTGTCCTACAACAAACTGGAGGTGCCGCATGAGCGATCTCAAACGGGCGGTGTTGCTGATCGATGGGGTGCACAAGCCGGATAATACAATCAATGGAGTTGAGCAACTCGCTAAACGTCACGGATTCCAACCGATAAGAATGGTCTGGATAGGCGGCACCGAGAAAATGAAAGATCCGGAATCTTTCAAGGAGGAGTTTAAGCGGGCCTTCGGTGTGGAGGTGATTATGGAGGGGGATACCGAAACCGGCCGGGCCGACCCGGTGGCCGGCTTGCATGTCGCTCTCCAGCAGCGGGACATAGATCTGGTGGTACAGCTCAGCGGGTCACCCCAGGTTAACAGGAAGCTGATGAACCGCTTCGCCTCGGTGGCGGTAGGCTACGGAGCGGCTTATATTGCAGGCGGCACGGTTTTCGCCGAGGCTGCGGGCGAGTTGGAGGCGGAAAAACCCAGCGAGGGTCTCTATGCCACTGACAAAAGGGTGGGCAAGACCACTTTCGGTATCTACATCGCCGCCCTGATGAGCGGACTGCGCCGGATTGACACACCCTGGAGCGCCATAACCATGACTCACTCCAGGGGCGGCCCGCCGGAACCCCCGGTACTTGCTATTTATAATGAGCCTCATGACGGTAAAGACCCGTCACAGATGTCTCTGGAAGAACTCTACAGCCGGCGTTTTCACCCGGAATGCCTGGAACGTCTCCTGGCTTTCGGTCTGCACGGAGCCAGCGATGTGTACGAGGATGCGATGATTCTGAGCGAGTACCTGAACGCTTATGAGGCCGCCGGGGGAAAGGAAGTA
>CAZSTM010000067.1:0-12081 GCA_964609635.1 uncultured Gemmatimonadales bacterium | reverse complement strand
TTCTAAACCATGTAGGCCGCGGCGAAACCCACCTGGGCGGTCATCATCAACAGGTACATATGTGTCCAGGATGGGTGGTTTTCGGTCCCGGCCAGGCTGTCCGGATCCCTGAGGAGCAGGTAGGCGGTGAATATCCCATAGGCCGCGAGCACGAATCCCAGCAGGATGAGCACCAACGGGTTGCCCGAGAGAATCGGGACACCTGCGCCGCCCGGACGCTCCAGAACGACCCCCAGCGGAATGAACAGCCAGGGCACCACAAAAGAAGGGGCGATCATCCATGCGGAGGTGCGAACTCCATAGCGCAGAGGCAGGGTAATGCAGCCTGCCGCCTTGTCTCCCTCCATGTCCGAATAGTCCTTGGTCGAGGCGGCTCCCAGCAGGAACAGAAAAAAGATGCCACCGATGTACCAGGGCTCGACATCCGTGGCGATGGGAGCCACGCACGACCAGCCGGCCACCTTGAGCAGACATCCCCGGGGCACGGCGATAGTCAGGTTGGCGCCGATGGCGTGCCGCTTGGTGCGGAACGGTCTGGCCGAGTAAACATAGGTAAGCACCGCAGCGGCCAGCACCAGCCAGAAACACTCCCGCCGGCCGGTGGGGACAATTATCCAGGCCAGACCGAGGGCCACCGCATAAAGCACCATGGAAAATATCATCGCCGCGGGCAGGTTTATCAGGCCGGAGGGCAGCATGCGTTGGGGCTTGTTGATTTTATCGTTTTCCAGGTCGGTGATCTGGTTGAGCACGTTCGAGGCGGCATTTAGCACCGCGGCCATCAGCGCACCGAGAAAGATATAGTAAAAAACCGTAGTGGTCCGGCCTGCGTCGAGATGTTCGAAAAAGCCCCTGCCGGCGTGATGGGCCGAGGCGCCCACCGCTGTGAAAGCTCCGCTCACCATTCCCAGAAGCGGCGGCAGCAAGGTAAAGGGACGGGTAAACCGGTAGTACTTTTTAACCGATCCCCCGAAGCCCCGTATTTTCTCCGTGCTCAGAGCAGCCCCAGAATTTCGGCCAGAATCAGGCAAAGTAAGGCTCCAGTGGTTGTGTTGAGAACATTCATTCCCTCATTCCCCAGAGTTTTTTCCACTTTCGGCACAGCTCCCAGTACACTTTCCAGCCAGGCGCTCAGAAACGCGGCCGCGGTTACAGTCAGCGCCAGGGCGACCGTGGCGACCAGACCCACCAGCCAGCCGAAAAGCCCCAGGATAAGCGCGGCCAGGACGGAAGCTGCGGTTCCCTGGAGCGAGACCGCTCCCGGTGTGCCGGGCGGGACTTTTCGCAAGCTGACCGGCAGCACGGCGGTTTTACCATAGAGCGAACCGGCCTCGGTTCCTGCGGTATCGGCGGCGGCAGTGGCGAACGAGGCTACAAAAGCCGCTCCTGCAAGCGGGTTTCCCGCAGTCAGCTTGTACGCCAGGGCCAGGCAAAAACCGGCCGCGCAGTTGGCCAGGGCATGGCCGGCCCCCCTTCGCCCCCTGTCGGTCTGGGCAATGCCCAGGGCCGCCTTGCGACTGTAACCCAGCCTGGTCAGTCCGCTGCCGATAATGAAAAAAAGTCCCAGCACGGCGAACCCTCCCCACCCGGCACAATAATAGATCGCCGCGCCGAGGATCACACCGCCTGCAAGTCCGCTCTTACTCACCGTGCCCAGGGCATAGGCCACGACACCGAAAGCGGCCGAGACAGCCAGGGCCTCGACCAGGGGGAAGGGGGTTAGGTACATGGTGGGCTCTGATTATAAATAAGTCCTTGAATGAGATATCATTACTTCTTTTGCCGGTATCTTCGAACTATTTTTTTAAATAAATCTACTATGCTTTTATCTGTCAGTGTTATCTCTTTAATTACTTTTTCTCTTGATTTTTCAACCTCCACAAATTCATGGTCTTTTGGTGAAGCTGCAATAAAAACTTTTGTATTAGCATATCCGAATCCTAGGATTGATCCCCATTTTCTAATGACTTCCGGGGTATTTTTATCCGGCTCGAAATGATAATCTCTAATATAAAATCCTGCTTTAATAAGAGCCTTAAAAAGAGACTCGATTGTCAGCCAAAATGTCCAGGGGGCCTCCAAGGAACCTTTTGAAGTTTTGTGATCTCCTTTATGGTAGACGATTTTGCCTTCAAAAGGAATACCATCCAGTTCAATTAACTCAAAACTACTTCGCAATGTATGAATATGCTTTTTTTTAAGTCCTTCCATCTTTAGAGGGGCTACATGTGTTTCCAGTAATAACAAGTCACCAGTAATATTTTTAATCCTTTTAAGCACATTAAAAGGATTTTCCATATGATAAAGCAAGCCAAAACAAAGAACAACGTCAAAACGAGCAAGTCCAAAAGTATCAATTAATCTTACATCTTTCTGAATAATTTTTAAGTTAGGCAGCTTAAAATATTCCTGGGCTTCAATAGCATTCTTTATTAAAGCATCCTTACCCTCTACAGATAAAACTGTTTCTGCACCTCTGAATGCAACTGCACGGGAATCATAACCATCCGCTGCGCCAAGATCAATAAAGGTCCGTCCCTTGATTTCGGTATAATATTCGATAATTGGTGTGCGATATGTTGTATCTGTTTTCTCTTCACCGTCAATCATTAATGTTCTTATCCATGGTTTACTAGTCACAGTAGTCTCCTCTTTTAAAAGGTTTTCAGTCTTCATTACTATATCTGGCTTGTCTCAGTCTGTCAGATATAAAGCTTTAATATAGCCATAGATGTCTAATCTTTTTAAATATACGAAAGTCTGATCTTTTTATTGCCTGAGTGGCCTATTTTTTACGGCCCTGTTTTATCACCAGGAAAGGTAACAGGGTCCCCTCCTGATTTTAGCAGTATATGACAGGAGATTGCTTCAGGCTTTTCTCTTTTAAAAAGCTCGGCCTCTCCTCTGTCCCTACATCTTGCCGCGATACATGTAATGGCTTTTCTAAAGAAACACCGCCAGCACCACCGCAGCCGCGGCCGGGCAGGTGAGGTTGTCATCAAGGGGCAGCGGCAGGCTCTCCACCAGGGCGGCAAGCCCGGAGGCTCCTGCGCAGATCGCCAGCACGGCGACCTCTCCCGGCAAATCGATCCCGGTGCCCGCTGCGGTCCAGATCACCAGGAGGAACGCTCCGGCCCAGGAGGCCAAAAAGAAAGCCGCCGTACCCACCCAGGTCTTGTTCTTCGACCAGGGTAATGTTTTCCGACCCCAGGCCCTTCCCGCCAGGTTGCTTGCCCCATCACCCAGGGCCATTACGGCCCAGGCCCCTGCAGCGACATGCATGCGCTCGCGGAAGATCAGGATAAGCGCCAGCACAGACAGAGCATAGTAGAGTTTTCCCGGACTGAAACCCCTGGCGATCTCATCCTTCCGGACCCCGGCTTTGTTGAGCCTGGGAGAGCCGAAAAGGCCGTAGGCCACCGCCGCCAGAGCGCAGATAACCGCCTGGGTCACGCTCAGATACCTGAGCAGGAAGGCGAAACCGATAAAAAGCATGTGTTCGATCTGACGTTTACTTTCACCGGTCATAGGTCGGTTCCGATTTCTCCGTTCTGTTCGGCAGAGGAACTGCCCCAATCAAGTATCAAGCATAATTAAACCACCCCGCAGCCAAGCTGCCGGGAATTCCGCCCGATTAAATCCCGCAAGTTTTGCGCCTCCGTTTGATCACTGGTGCTCTGAGACCAGGTCCCCGAAATCCGCGAGCAGCTCGAAGTTTTCGCTCCAGGTGGTGTACATGATTCCGTTGGCTCCCTGGGTCTTTCTCAGCGATTCCAGCCAATCCTTGGCAACCTGGAGGTCTCCTGAAGACGACCCGAGGGTCTTGAAACCGAGGCCGGAAAAATGGGCCAGGCTTTTTTCGCGCATTTCATGGTACCAGCAGACCATGGTCAGATTCTTGGGGATGTAGTTCCAAGAGTTCTCAAAAGTTTCGTCCACATGGTAGTAAAACTTTCCCTGATGACCGAGAGCATTGTGGTTGGGGTCGAACATGTCCGACCAGATAAAAAGCTCGGCTTCCGGGTTCAACTCCCAGATCATCTCCGCCTGGCGTGTTACACATTCGCCAATCATCTGCGCGGCCGAAATACCGCGCGCTTTGCAGGCCTCGCAGGAAGCCGCCGTGCGCAGTTCATCCGTAGCCAGATAGTATTTCCGGGGCCCCAGGTACTCGTGGAGCAGCCGGGCCAGGTTTTTCCAGATCCGGTAAACCTTCGGCTCGGACATGCATACCGGCGTCTGGCCGTGATAGATGGGCGGCACGTTGTAGAAGCTTACCCTCAGCCTTTCCCCCTCGGTGATTTTTCCTCCGGGGAGAATCTCGATATTCGGCGGCTGGTGGTCGAAAAGCAGGCTCATCACCGGATCGACCACCGGTGCATAATCCTGTCCCTCCACATAAACCATGCCGTTTTTCTCGCCGCGTACGGTGAGCGGAGTACCCGGCCGTCGCAGAACATTGACCAGTCCCGCTTCCTCCAGTTTCATGCCGTCGATCCAGAACCTTCCGCCGGTATCTCCCGGCACTCCGATGGAAATTGTGACCCTGTCGTACCCCTTGCTGTGGAAACCGATGACCGCTTTTCGCCATTCGCCTTCAGCAGGCAGGGGAGGTATATAATATTGTAGACGACGTCCGTCCGTGCCGCGCACCAGAAGAGGAAAAACGTCTCCGGGACTTTTTACGCCTTCGATTTTCACCCAGCAGCTTGCCTGATAACAACGGTATGGATGCACAGCCACCTCCTGGGTCAGCAGCGAGGACTCCTCCTCGAAACCAGCCAGGTTTTCAAAGCGCAGGGAGGTCTTGCCCTCCTTGAATTCCCCGTTGTCCACGAATATATGCTCGCCTGGTTCGGCGGGGAAACTGAATCCGGCCACCCGGTCTCCGTCATATTTCTCGAAACCGCCGTTTTCAATACCTACCTGCGGATCGTCAACCAGCCTTGCCCACCCTTTTTCCACCACGAACAGGGCGTCTTTGACCGGCAGCCCCTCGGCCAGGTTCTTATCATGGGCCAGCATATGGGCGTTATAACCCACCCCCATAAAAGAGGGAATAAGCTCAACTTTGTACTTGCGGCAAATCCTTTGAATCTCCCTCAAGTTTTTAAAGTTATAGGTGGGCTCCAGGTCGAGCTTATCAAAACAGACCGACATTACAATACCGTTAAGCCCGTGTTCCGAACAGGTTTTGGCGATCTGGCGAATCTGCTCCACCTGGCCGAGATCCTCCAGGCCTTTACCGTGCAAGTAAACCCAGCGGTTAGGCAGCACTTTTTGATCGGCGAACGCCTCTGCGGTTAAAAGCACGGCCGCCAGCAGGAAAAAACATACATAAGTTTTCATACCAACACCTCTGTTGGAAAGTTTAAGTTACGGGTTGTTTTACTGCCGGGACACCAGGTCTCCGAACGGCCCCAGCGTCTCATATTCATCTTGCCAGGTAGTGTACATGATTCCGCAGACGCCCGGGGTGGCATCCAGGGATACCAGCCAATCCCTGGCGACTTCAAGGTCGCCTGAAGACGATCCGAGGGTCCTGAAACCGAGACTGGAAAAATGCTTAAGGCTCAGGTTGCGTATCTCGTGCCACCAGCAGACCATGACCAGATCTTTCGGAACGTAGTTCCAGGAGCCGTAAAAATCCCCGTCCACCATATAATAATACTCTCCCTCCATTTTGCCCGCATTGTGATGCGGGTTCAGCATATCGGACCATAGGAAAACCTCAGCCTCCGGGTTGAACTCCCGGACTATTTCGGCCTGCCTGGTAATGCAGTCTCCGAGGATTTGCCCCATGGTCATATTGCGTTCTTTGCATGCCGCACAAGACCCGCCGGCGCGGATTTCGTCCATAGGTAAAAAGTATTTATCCGGTGCCAGCTGTTGGTGGATCAATCGCACCTGTGTGCGCCAGATCTCATAAAGCTTGGGTTCGGACATGCAAACGGTGACCTGTTGTTTATTTACAGGCACGGACATGCCGTGATAGTAGCTCACCCGTAAACGTTCACCATCGGCAATGAGGCCCTCAGGTAGAATCCGGATCACCGGCCCCTCATGGTCAAAGTAGAAATCCAATTCCGGGTCTGCAACGGATTGGTAATCATCTCCCTCTACATAAACAGTACCCTTTTTTTCGCTTCGCACGGTCAATGGCGTACCCGGACGCCGGAGGATGTTTGTCAATCCAACCTCCTCCAGATGTAAGCCGTCCACCCAGAACTTTCCACTAGTCCCTCCGAATGCAGCAGCGGAAATCTCGACCTTGTCATAATTCAGACTGTTGAACCCCACCGACACCCTGGTCCAGTCTCCGGTAGAGGCAACCCTGGGATCGAATCTTACCAGAAGCCGTGAATCTCCCACACCGTACACGTAAAGGCGGAAAAGCCCGGAGAAGCGACCGACACCAAAGCTTTGTCCATCGACATCCAGGTCCGAGGTCTTCACCCAGCAACTGAGACGGTAACAGCGGTAAGGCTGAACCGCCACTTGCTGACTCAGTCTTCCGGTGCTGTCAGGATACTTGCCGAAGTTCTCAAAGCGGAGTGATGACCTGCCTTCTTTGAAAACCTGTGAGTCGGTAAAAATTATTTCCCCGGGAGTGCCGTGGTAGCTGTAGTCCGCCACCCGGTTGCCCCGGTGATCCTCGAAACCACCGTTTACAATATCTATAGGCGGATCGGCAACCAGCCTCGCTTCTCCTCCGGCCACCACGAACAGAGCATCCCGCACCGGAAGGCCGGCGGCCAGGTTCTTATCATGGGCCAGCACGGAATTGCCGAAGCCGACATTCATCATCGAGGGAATGATTTCCAGGCCATACTGCTCGCAAACATTTTGCACCTCTTTTAACCGTCTGATATAATCCGGCCCTTTCAGATCAATCATGTCCAGGCCGGCGGACAGCACCAGCCCGTTCAGCCCATGCTCTGAGGCCGTCCGGGCGATCTCGGCGATCTCTTCCACATGGCGGTCGTCATCCAGAGCGCGGTAGACGCGTACCCAGCGGTAAGGATAGCTTTTCTGTCCGCCGCTCTCACAGGCACCCATAAGCACTACGGCCGCCATTAAAAAATAAAGGTAAGGTTTCATGACCCCTCCTCTTCCTAAAGAGATAGACCACTCAAAGTTCAGAGATGTATTTTAATTTGTATATCTTTATATTTTAAAGATTATCAAGTATAGATGAACTCCGCGGTAGCCAGGCAATCTTTATTGGATACCAGACGGACCCAGTGCGCGCTGAAGCCTCTCGGAAAAACGTGATAGCGGTATTCGCCCGATTCCAGATTAACGCTTTGGTATTTGTGCCAGGAGCCGTCGCCCAGGAAATCCACTTCGATGGTTATTTGTGCTTCCGCGGCTTGTTCCTGGAACAGGTGCAGCACTTTATTATCAAAGCCGGTCATCAGGTAGGGGTCCGAGGGCGAGCCGGCGGACACCCGGGTCTTGCGCCAGGGGCCGCCCCACCCCTGCGGCTTGCCGAAACTCCAGAGATCGTCGGTTTTGCCGAACCAGATACCGGACTGCGACTGAGGCGACAGCAGGTTGCCCCCCACCGGAGTGGCCTGGTTGCCGGCCATGACAAACATTCCGCGAAACGAACAAAAATCCGGAATAATTCTCAGGTGCGCACAGATCGGACGAACCCCCCACACCTTGTCCCGGTAGGCGAACGGAGCGAATTCATAGAACATGCCGTGGCAATCCATCAGAAACCGCTCGGTCTCGACCTCGCGAATCCGGGTCCATTCGGTGGTCCAGGCGTGGTCGTAGGTATGGCTGGCCTTGGGCAGGCGGTAGGTCGACCATCTGCCGCCCGTGAACACCTTGAGTATGGCGGATGAATCATCCCAGCCGTTGGCGAAAATCACCCCGCCGAATGACTCGCGGCTGAAAACATCCATGAACGGTTTGTCTTCCAGGATTGTCCACTTCCGCCCGTCCCACTCGGCCAGCTTGCCGTCCGTGTCCCCGATAAAGTCATAGGAGTTGTTTGCCACCACCACCCGGCCTTGAGCGGTATATCCCCCCTTGAAATGAGGCTGACCCTTTATGGAAAACTCCTCTGCCAGGTCGAACAAACGGTTCGCCTGCAGGGTGTTCACATCCACCTCGAAAAACGGGCCTTCCATGGTGAGTATATAAATTTTATTACCGGGATCAGACAGATGAGTCATGGTGGCGGTAAGGCGGTGATCCAGCAATTGATCTATAACCCGCACGTTCCCCTTGATATCTATCAGGTAGGGGCCGATACTGACCTGGTTCGACTGCGGATGGAGCAGGCGATTGGCATAGACACCGTTACTTACGTGGATTTGTTCCAGGTTTAGATTCTCATCGATACGGTACAGCCCTGTGCCCGTGCCGGATTTTCCTCCTCTGGAGCTTACATAGGTAACCGCCCAGAGCATATCCGCCCAGGCGATCAACGCCCCTACTCCGCTTTCGGTGCGATTCGGTCCGCTGTCGGCCTTGACACCCAGGTTGGGGAGCTCAGGGTGCCTGGAGAAACCATCCGCAACCACCGAGCCGATTCCGCAGGCGGCTAACTGAAGAAGGCACCTTCTGGATATGTCCATGATCGACCTGCCTTTCCGGCAAATTCTCCATATCCCGCTTCCAATCCTTCCATCGGGAAAACCGATTAAATAGTATTCTAATTATTATACTCCTCTTCTCTCGAAACAAGCGAGTCACCGCTTGCCCATTTCCACCTCGACTTTGACCGTGCCGCCCGCCTCGGCCACCGGCAGCACATCCGGCTCGATTTCCCTGCCGTCCACTGTAATTTTTCTCACTCCTTTTTCCACACCCTCCGGATTGCTGACAGATATCCGGTAGCGCGCCCCCCGGAAAGTGCGGACAACCGAAAATTCTTTCCATCCCGGGACTGCGGGGTCAACCCTCAGGCCGCGCAGCTCGGGTCTCAAGCCCAGGATGTACTGGCTAGAGGCGCGCATGAACCAGCCCGCGCTGCCGGTGAGCCAGCTGTTGCGGGCCCTTCCCGGGCGGTGGTAGGGCGCCTGGGCGATATGCTGGCTGTAAACATAGGGCTCGGCCTCGTGCAGCTCGGCAATCTGGTTTTTAGTGGTGGGCGCCATGCGCATGTAGTAGTCGTAAGCCTGCCTGCCCCTGCCCAGCAGAGCTTCGGCCACCACGGCCCAGCTCGCTGCATGGCAGAAGATAGCCCCGTTCTCTTTGTGTCCGGGTAAAATTATACTGATAGAGCCCCACTTCGGGTCGTAGTCGGGATACGGCGGGTCGAGCAGTTTAACTCCGTGCTCGGTGGCCAGGTGCTTGTTCACGCTGTCCATCACGGTCAGGGCGCGCTCACCCTCAGCCACTTGTGAGATAATCGACCAGGCTTGCGGCTCCAGGAAAATCGATCCCGGGGTTACCCCGGAACCGCCCAGGTGGCCTCCTCCTGCCAGTAGAATCCTGCGGTACCACCCGCCGTCCCAGGCCACCTCGTTGGCTATCCGCTTGATCTGGTCGTATCGCGAGCGGCACAGTTTCGCCAGGCGCTTATTCCCGATAAAATCGGCCAGCTCGGCCACCTCTCGGGCCGCGGCACAGAAAAGCATGGCGTTGAACAGGCTTTCGCTTTCCATGGCTCCGGGATTCAGACCGTCGTTCCAGTCCGCGTGTCCGGTCTGGGGCAGGCCGTGCTCACCCCGCAGCCGCCAGGTGGTATCCAGCACCAGCTTCAGGCGGTCGAGCAGGCTCTGCTTGCCCTCGGCGTCCCAGAAACGCACCTGTTCCTCGAGTATCGCGGTATCCCCGGTCTCCCGGATGTAATGGCAGACCGAAAGCGGCAGCCAGAGGTGGTCGTCGTAAAAGTCGCGCATCTCCCCGGTATCGGTCAGCGGGAAGTAGTTGTGCACCGCGATACCGTCCTTGTGGACCAGCCCGGCCATCAGCAGAAGACGCTCTCGGGCGAACTCCGGGATCATGTAACAGGCGCCCATCAGGTCCTGCAGGGTGTCGCGGAAGCCCAGTCCTCTTCCTGCGCCCCACTCGTAGCCCGAGATCGAGCGGGAAAGGTGGGCGGTCATGAAGCTATTGTACGGATTCCAGGTATTAACACAGGGATCGAATTCCCCGCTCGCCGGTGTGGAAGCTTCGAGCCTGGAGAGCCTCAGGCGCCAGCCGGATTTTATCTCGTCCAGGCAGGCCTTGAGCGATTTGATATCGCGGGCGATCTCCAGATGACGGTACATTTCGTCTTCGGTATCAGCCATGGCCAGCACGAAAGCGAACTCCTTCTCTTCTCCGGGTTCCAGCTCCCAGCTGTGGGTCAGCCCGCAGATCGGCCAGTCGCCCACACCATCGAAATTGGTGTCCTCTCCGCTTTCCACCACCAGCGGGTTTGCCTCACTGCGGTAGATGCCGCCCAGGAAAAGCTGGCGCTCGGTGTTGACGGCGACCGGTTTGACGGAACCGGTGAAACCCGCGTAGTGCCGGACCCAGCGCATGTCGTCGAGTCCCGTGCCCACATCGTTCCAGGTGTTATGCACGATAACGCCGTCTTTGTGGAAGTACCTGCTGACCTTGGCGCAGTTGTCCAGGTTGAGCAGGTCGCGCAGGGTGCCCCAGATGTTGAACTCCGCGTAGGAATAGCTGTTGAGGCTTCGGGGGCTTTCCCCCCTGTTCTGCAGGCGCACCAGCCAGACCTCGGCGGGCCTGTCGGGCAGGACAAAGTAGGTAATCTCGGCCAGAATATCGCTATATACGGTAGAGATGGTTTGCACGTTCTGGCCCACCCGGCAGCGGTACTCAACCTTATCCAGGGGTTTCATCACCGGCGCCCAGGTCGCCGACCAGTAGTCGCCGTTTTCCATGTCGCGCAGATAGAGGTAACGCCCCGGGCGGTCGGGCGGCACGCTGTTGAACCGGTAGCGCAGGATTTTGCGGTCTTTCGGGCTCAAGTGGAACGAGGTTCCGCCGCCGGTATGGCTGATCAGCGCGCAGTAGCCGAGATCGTTGATCAGGTAGTTATACCAGGGCTGGGGTGGGTCCGGCCGGGTGATTACGTATTCGCCCGTCTCGCCGTCAAAGTAACCGTATTTGCCTTTTGCCAGTTCCATGAGTGCTCCTGGATTTTTGCCGATAGATATATTAATTTATATACTTATGCTCGTTCTCTTTTATCGAGAAACCGGCGTAAGCGCGGTGCGACAGCCCGCCGTTTGCAGGAATAAACCTAAGCTTTTTCGATCAGAAGGCGTTTTCTCCTACCTGCTGTGCGGCGGCGCCAGCGAATCCGGTACCCCGCATTGGTAAGTTTTCCCGGCGAGCTTTTTGACAAAATCTTCCTGTGCCCGCTCGA
The DNA here is from genome assembly GCA_964609635.1 of uncultured Gemmatimonadales bacterium. Classification (GTDB taxonomy): domain Bacteria; phylum Gemmatimonadota; class Glassbacteria; order GWA2-58-10; family GWA2-58-10; genus JAFGTO01. The sequence goes on along the minus strand of CAZSTM010000067.1, from coordinate 737 downwards.
TCCGTTTCGGCTTGTGGAGCAAATCCACCCCACCGCCCGCCAGTACCCTGGCGGCGATGAGCATGCCCTTGAACCCGGTTCCGGAACCTGAACAGCTTACCACCTGCCAAGAGTGCCCGGGTGAGCCTTTGACAAAACAGGTGGTTGTGATTCTGGCATAGGGCACGTTCCAACTCACATCTCCGTCATCGGTGGACCCGCTGCCCCACTTCCACTCATCCGGCGGGACTATCTCCAGCTCTTTGATTGTGGTATCCAGGAGCACCGAGTCCGGCTCATCGAAGCTTTCGGAAAGTTTACGGGCGAACTCCCGGTCTGTTTCATCGAACGGCGGCGGGCCGACTTCCTCGAGGTTTTCCTGAAGCAGCTCGGCCAGAGGATCGTTGAGCAGCACCTCGTAACAGGTGGTGAGCAGTTCCTCCTCGACCCGGGTGCGGGTCATGGTAGCAGCGCCCTCGGCGATCTGGCGGACCCATTCGAGAACGGGTCGCTGCTCCTTGGTTCTGGGGGCCCGGACAAAGTACCATACCTCGGCCTTATCCGGCACCACATTGGGAGCGCCCCCGCCGTTGGTGATCACGTAATGGATACGGGCCTTTTCGATAATGTGCTCGCGCATGAAGTTGACACCAGTGTCCAACAGTTCCACGGCATCCAGGGCGCTGCGCCCGTGGTGGGGATCGCCCGCCCCGTGAGCGGTCTTGCCGTAAAACCTGAACTTGAGCGAGCTCATGGCG
>CAZSTM010000066.1:0-12087 GCA_964609635.1 uncultured Gemmatimonadales bacterium | reverse complement strand
TTCAGGCTGTCGCCCGTCACGACTGTGGTTGTATCGGCTGCCGAGGCCGAGTCGGTAGCGGCCGCAGTGGTATCTGATGCCAGGCTGTCCACGGCAGCCGGAGCGGTCGAGTCGGCGGCGGCGGTGGTATCTGCAGCCAGGCTGTCCACGGCAGCCGGAGCAGTCGAGTCGGCGGCAGTTGCGACCGGTGCCGGGGGAGCGGGTGGTGTCGGTTTTGGCGGCGGGTCGGTCAGCCGCTTGATCAGACTCGGGCCGAGGTCTTCCGGCAGCGCGTACTGGTAGGCGAACTTGATTTCCAGGTTTCGCTTGATAGCATCCGGTCGTACGGAAGGGAAAAGGCGCAAACGGCAAACCGCGGAATCCGGGGTGTCACCGGGAGACAGGCCGATGGAGAAAACCAGAAAATCAGACCGGAACACGGTAGCGAAAGCCGCCCTGAGGTCTCGGTGATAAACCAGGCTGTCGCCGGACTGTGGGGCTTTGGCTGGAAGAGAGTCGGCCCGGGAGGGCTCGTCCTCCGGTGCTCCGGCCGTATCGGCCCCGGATGCGGAAAGGCTTTTTTCCTCGGTCGAATCCGGTTCTTCGGGAGTGTACTCGAGGTCGGAGGTAATTGCCCCCGCCTCGGAAAGCTCCAGGATGATCTCCCGGCGCAGGATGTCCGTCTGGTAGGTTCCTCCGGTCAGGCTGTCATAAGCCGAATAAACCGCCACCCGCCGGCCGTCGAAACTCAATGGCGTGTAACTGCTGGTATCCGAGATCGGTTCCTGGAGACCGATATTTTTTTTGTACTGTTCGAGCAAAGCATTCTTGTCCATGTCTTTCGGCTCGTGGAGAAGAAGGGGCTGTGTGGATAACGGTTTGAGGATGAATATCTCGTCAACATTCACGAGGCTGTCCAGCGGCTGTTCGAAATAGAAGCGCTTGTAGCGGCCGGTAGGCCTGAAGAAGCAGGTTACGGTAACGGTTCCATCGAAATAGAACAAAGGGAAGTCTTCCGGCAGGGGATCGAACATGTAGGTTTCCCGAACCGTTCTCCTGATCAGATAGGTCAGGTAGCGGCGCCTGGGCGCCAGACGGGCGAAATGTACAAGATCTCCCCGGCTGTCCACCCGAAACCGGAAAGCCAGGGTGACGGCGGTGCTGTCCCGGACGAATTCGCGCCTGGGCAGACCCTCCAGGACACGGGATTCGATGGCGTAAGCCAGCCGCTCGGCCGGGCGAGCCGCGTAGGCCTCCCAGTCCCATTCGGTTTTGTCCGGCTGGATAGAAACCCGAACAAGTTCCTCCTGGGCTAAGGCCCCTGAAGCCGAGGCCAGAAGAACCAGCAGGAGGCCGAGGATGGTTGTGAACGGGTATCTGGAAGCGTGATGGTAAAACGCGCTTCCACGCGGTAGATTGATGTACCGCCAAATTGCGCGGATTTTCCAATCAAGCAGTTTGAGAGGTGTGCCCCAGGCATTTACCGGCAAACCGTCGTTGAAAAAACTCGGGAGGGCTTTTTTCAAAGCTCTATTGTACCCGGACAGAGTCGTGGAATGTTTGGTGTCGGTCATGGTATGTGGAGCAAATTTACCGGGCAACGTAATACTTGTCAATAATCGGCCTAACCTTTATTTTTATTCTTTAATTCCACCCGTGGTGGATAACGCGCTGCCGACAGGTTCTCTTATCTGGTATAGGACGCGGGCGGCTGTTTTGTTCCCGAATTTGGGCTTTACGGCAGTTTTTAATTAAGACTCTCAGGTCGATACACGGCGTGGGACAGCTTTGTTTTTAAACCCCGGTGTAGAGGCGACCGGCCGGTCGCGGTTATGGGGGGATGTTGAAACGAGGGCTTGTGAGGCTTCCGGGCGCAGCACCGGCTTATTCCCGGAAGGTTTGTGGAGGAAGAATGCTCAGCAGATCTTTACGAAAACTGTTTTTGATTTTACTAATAACCACAGTCTCGCCGGTACTTTTCGGCGTGATAACAACCCCTGATACATATGGAGCAGAGGTGAAAAAAGCGCTTACCCGTAGTGAAATCGACCCGCGCTACAAGTGGCGTCTGGAGGATATCTACGCCACGGACGAGGATTGGGAGGAGGATTTCGAAAAGGTTAAAAGCATGATACCCGAGATTGAGAGTTTCAAGGGGAAACTCGGCAAATCTGCAGAGACCCTGGCTTCCCTGTTGAGCTTGAAAGACTCGCTGGGAGTGAGATTGGGTAAACTGTATGTTTACTCTCACATGCGCCGGGACGAGGACACCGGTAACGACACTTACCAGGCGCTGAGCGACCGGGCGGTGAGCCTGAACACTTCGGTTGCGGCGGCGAGCGCCTTCATCGTACCGGAGATTCTCCAGATCGATGAGCAACAACTGCGGGGCTGGCTCGAGCCCAACGGGACTCTGGCCCCGGCCCGTCACCGGATCGAGGACATCATCCGCACCCGCGAGCATGTTCTGAGCCCGGAGCAGGAAAGGCTGCTCGCCATGTCCGCCGAGGTCACCCGCAGTCCGCTGACTGTTTTCGGCATGCTGGACAACGCGGACATGCGCTATCCGACAATCCAGGATGAAACGGGTAAAGAGGTCGAGCTGACCAAGGCCCGTTTCGGAAAGTTCCTGGAAAGCCCCGACCGCGAGCTGCGACAAAGGGCGTTCGAGGCTTTCTACACCACCTACAACAGGTACGAGAACACTCTGGCCGCACTGCTGGCCTCTATTGTCAAGAGGGACATGTTCTATGCCCAGGCGCGCAACTATGGCTCGAGCCTCGAAGCCTCGCTAGACGGCGACAACATCCCGGCGGCGGTCTATGAGAATGTGGTTTCATCGATAAGCGACAACCTGGAGCCGCTCCATAGATATGTCGGCCTGCGAAAGCGCATCCTGGAACTGGACGAGGTACATCCATACGACCTTTACCTGCCGCTGTTTCCGACAATCAGCGGGGATTACGAATACGACCACGCGGTCAAGCTGGTGACCGAGGGCCTCGAACCCCTGGGCCAAAGCTACCTGGCGGTGCTTAAAAAGGGATTCGAGTCGCACTGGATCGATGTCTATGAAACTCAGGGCAAGCGCAGTGGCGGATATTCCTGGGGCAGCTACGGTACCCATCCCTACATACTGCTCAACTACAACGGCACTCTTCACGAGGTGTTCACCATCGCCCACGAAATGGGCCATGCTCTTCACAGCTATTTCACCTGGGAGAACCAGCCCTGCATGTATGGGGACTACACGATCTTTGTCGCCGAGGTGGCCTCCACCACCAATGAGGCGCTGCTGATCGATCACCTGCTAAAAGTGTCCACTGATAAAAAAATGCAGCTTGGCCTGCTCGATCATTACATCCGCCAGATTCAGGGTACGGTTTACATCCAGGCACTGTTCGCCGAGTTCGAGCGCGAGATCCACGCCCGGGCCGAGAGCGGCAGACCGCTCACCGCGTCGAACCTTAAAGAACTCTGCCGCAGCCTCTATCAGAAGTATTTCGGACCCGAGCTGGTGCTGGATGAGATTTACGAGATTAACTGGGGACGGATTCCTCATTTTTATAAAAATTTTTATGTTTACCAGTACGCTACCGGGTTTTCTGCCGCGGTGCTGCTGAGTGAAAAGATCCTCCAGGAGGGCGGGCCGGCTGTCGACAGCTACCTGGAGTTCCTCAAAAGCGGCAGCAGTGATTACTCGATCAACCTGCTGAAGCGTGCCGGGGTGGACATGTCCTTGCCCGAGCCGATGGTTGCCGTGGCCCGTCTGATGGACCGCCTGCTCGACAGGATGGAACAACTTCTCGATCAATAGGCTGGCGGCAAAGAACCTGAAACGTTTAAATCTTTTACTTGGGGAGAATAAACTTACAAATGGGAGAAAAGATACCGATCGGCAGCGATCATGCCGGTTACGAGATGAAGCAGGATCTGGTCGAATACCTTGAGGAACTGGGTTACGAACCGGAGGATATGGGTACCCAGGGGACCGAGCCGGTGGACTATCCGGATTTCGCCGAGGCTGTGGCCGGGGCGGTTTCCCGCGGTGAGCGCAAAAGAGGGGTTTTGATTTGCGGTACCGGGATCGGCATGTCGATATCGGCGAACAAGTTTCCCGGAGTGCGCGCTGCGCTTGCCTTTGACGAGCAGGCGGCTGAGATTTCCCGCCGGCATAACGACGCTAATATTCTGACCCTGGGAGGCCGGGTGCATGAACCGGGCCAGGCCCGCAAAATTCTGAAAAAATGGCTGGAAACCGGTTTCGAGGGGGGAAGACACGTCCGCAGGATAGAAAAAATAACCAAACTCGAAATTAGTTAAAATACGAGCCTGAAAACCCGGAAGCTCATTGCTTTTTGGGAAGGGAAAAGTCCATGGAACAGCTTAAAAAAATCGATCCGGACATTTACGACGTCGTAGTCGGGGAAGTGGCCCGCCAGGCGGGAAAACTGGAGATGATCGCCTCGGAAAATTTTGTCAGCCGGGCCGTTCTCGAGGCTCTGGGAAGCGTGCTTACCAACAAGTATGCCGAGGGTTATCCGGGAAGACGGTATTACGGTGGCTGCGAGTTTGTCGACCGGGCCGAGGAACTGGCCCGGAATCGTGCGCTCGAGCTTTTTGGCGCGGACCACGCCAACGTGCAGCCGCATTCCGGCTCGCAGGCCAACATGGCGGTCTACATGGCGCTGCTGGAACCCGGGGATACCATCCTGGGAATGGAGCTCTCCCACGGCGGGCACCTGACCCACGGCAGCCCGGTCAATTTCAGCGGCAGGCTTTACAATATAGTGCCCTACGGCGTTTCCCGCGAAACCGGTACCATCGACTATGACCGCATGGCGGAACTGGCCGAGGAGAATCGGCCGAAAATGGTCCTCGGCGGAGCGAGCGCTTATCCCCGGCATATCGACTTCCCCCGCATGAGACAGATCGCCGATGATGTCGGGGCATCCCTGGTGGTGGATATCGCCCATCCCGCCGGACTGATTGCCGCGGGTCTGCATCCATCGCCCGTACCATACGCCCACGTGGTGACCAGCACCACCCATAAGACTCTGCGAGGCCCTCGCGGCGGGCTTATCCTCTGCATCGAGGAGCTGGCGAAAAAAATCGATAAGTTCATTTTTCCCGGTACCCAGGGCGGGCCTATGATGCATGTGATCGCCGCCAAGGCAGTGGCGTTCCGCGAAGCCCAAACCGAGGAATTCAAGACCTACTCGCAGTCGGTGATCGACAACGCCAGGGCTCTGGCCCAGGTTCTCTGTGCCGCGGGATACAACCTGGTCTCGGGCGGCACCGATACACACCTGATCCTTGTCGACCTTACCGAAAAAGGCATTACCGGCAAGGATGCCGAGGCGGCCCTGGATGCTTGCGGGATTACGGTCAACAAGAACACCGTGCCTTTCGAGACTCGCAGCCCCTTCGTTACCAGCGGCATCCGCCTGGGCACCGCGGCCCTGACTACCAGAGGAATGGGAGTGCCCGAGATGGAGAAAATTGCCGGCATGATCGATGAGGTGCTCTCCAACCTAGGCAAGGATTCGACCTACCGGGATGTCTCCCGGCAGGTCGATCAACTGTGTAGCAGTTTCCCGCTTTATGCCGATCTGGTTTGAATCTTACAGCATCTTTGACTGATAAAAAAGCCGAGCCGCCTGCCGGGGTTCGGCTTTAATGCTGAAAGTTTATACTCTGGTTCACCGTAATAGAAAATACTGCATTGAAAGCGCCAATGGAAATGAACACACCCCGCCTTTTCGGCGTTGTCCAGAACCTGAGTCACGCTCCTGCTATCGAGGATCCGGCCGCTGAACTAAAGGCAAGGCTCGGAGAATCAAGGCTTCTTACGACGATAGATGCCGGACAGAAAGTGGCCATAGCAGTGGGCAGCCGGGGAATCAACGCACTGGCACGGATGGTCCGGGTGCTGGTGGATGCTGTTAAGCAAAGGGGAGCGGTGCCGTTTATCCTGCCGGCAATGGGAAGCCACGGCGGAGCCACCGCCCAGGGGCAGAAGGCCGTACTGGAGCATCTCGGGGTAACCGAACAGAGCTGCAAAGCCCCGGTGGTATCCTCCATGGAGGTAAAAGACCTGGGAGCTTCCTCCTGCTCCGGCGCCCGGCTGATTCTTTCCGCGGACGCCCTGGGGGCGGATCAGGTGATTCCGGTAGCCAGGGTCAAAGCACACACTTCTTACCAGGGGAAGATAGAATCCGGTCTGTTCAAGATGCTGGTTGTGGGCCTGGGCAAGGAAGCGGGAGCCAGGTCGTTCCACCTCAATGCCCAGCGCTCGCCTTTTCCTGAAATCCTGATCTCCCTGGCCACGGGGATAATGGAACGCATCAGCATCCCGCTGGGGGTGGCGGTGCTCGAGGATGACACGGGCAAGACTTCCCGCATCGAATTGGTGGCCGCCGGAGATTTCCAGCGAACGGACGAAAAGCTGCTGGCTGTCTATAAGAAGCATGCAGCCGGACTTCCATTCGAAGAGGCGGATTTGCTGATAGTCGAGCGGATCGGCAAGGACATCAGCGGTACGGGTATGGACACTAACTGCATCGGCCGCAGCCGCCACCTTGCCCGTGCCGAACCGCTCACTCCGAGACTGCTTCGCATCTGGGTTCGCTCCCTGAGCGAAGCCACCAGAGGCAACGCCATGGGAATAGGCCTGGCCGATTTCGTTTCGCGCAGATTAGTGGACGCCGCGGACATGAAAGCGACCGTCAAGAACGCTCTCAGCGCCCTCTGCCCGGAGCGCTCTAATCTGCCTCCGGTGCTCGAACCGGAAGCCGAAATCCTGGCCGAAGCCATGAGGACAGCCGGTGTCCAGGACCCGGCCCGGTCCAGGGTCGCCTGGATCCTGGATACCGCCAATCTCGACCGTGTGCTGGTCAGCCGGCCGCTGATAGACTCCCTGTCTGCTGGAGCGGTTACTTCCTCAAGCGGTAAAGAAACACCTTTCATCTTTGACAGGCAGGGGAATCTGGAGTCATTCGAGCGGCACTGGAGCGCCGTGGATTGAATAAAACTGGTGGCAGGTCTTTGCCGGTGTGGATTTAATCGAGGATAACTTTACTTAACGGATATGATTTTTCCTTGAAATACCGATGGTTGATCAAAGGTTAACCGCTGGGGACCGGCTGTTTTTCTTTGCGGCTTCTTGGGGTCTCTTCCTCGGCTTTTTCGCCTTCCCCCTTAGCCGGGGATTTTTTCCTGGGAGGCTGCGCCTCGAAGAGGAAAAGAAACCAGATACCGCCGTAAGCCATAGTCATCGCTACGATGAAAACTAAAAACCCCGAAGGTGTGGCTATGTAGGCTAGTATATCATTGAGTATGTCGGACATGGCAGATAAAACCGGACGCACCGCGCTCAGGCTTCCATGCCCGTGGTTTCCAAGTCCGTTTAAGACCCGCGGTTATTGACAAAGTATCGACTTAAGATATCTCATTTATTTTACAGTACACGCATTTAGACGGAAAAGTTCCCTGGAGGCTCGAAGGACGAAGCGAAAAATCAGCCTCCCTAGCGCGAACCGTGTAGTTGAAAAGATAAAACCTTTATTTTAATATCGGCACTGAGGGCTTGAAAGTCTAATTAAAATTCACCTCGGGCCTTTTCGGGAAAAATCCGTAGTCTTAATTCATCGTGAAAAGGACTTTAAACAGGCTGCAGGCCCGGCGTACAGAATTTTTTCCTCCAGTGCATTTTCATTCTGTCGCCGGGTTTTCAAAGAAAGCCCTTTCACCCTAGCTTAAACCTGTCGTTTGCTGGTATTGCCATGGAAAGATTCAAGCGGTTGCTCGCCGGAGAAATTTCGGGCGTAGCCTGTTTCGACCTGCCGACCAGAGCGCTCTACGCTTCGGATGCGAGCATTTACGAGATACTTCCGGCAGGAGTGGTGTTCCCCAGGGATGAGTGGGACCTGGTGCGAGTCATGGAGCTCGCTTCGGAGGAGGGCTTGATGGTTACCCCGCGCGGAGGAGGAAGCGGTCTGGCCGGGGAGGCTTTGGGAGGCGGTATAATTGTCGAGTTCAGCCGATTCATGAATCGAATCGAGTCGGTTGCCGAAAATGGGGAACAGGTCACCGTGCAGTCGGGAGTGGTGCTCGATTGCCTGAATACCCGTCTTGCGTCTCTGGATCGAATGATCGGCCCGGACCCTTCCAGTGCCGGACGTTGCACTATCGGGGGCATGGTGGGCAACGACGCCACCGGGGCCCATTCGATAATCTACGGACATACCAGGAACCACGTCCGGTGGCTGGATGTAGTGCTCTCGGATGGGACTGCAGCCCGTTTCCAGCCGGTGGCCCTGGAGGGGCTCGAATCCAATGGCGGCTCCGGGATCAGGGCGGAGGTGTATTCGCGAATCCCCGGGCTTCTGGCCGAAAATGCCGGACTGATCGCCGAAGACAGCCCGCGGACCGGAAGAGACCGCAGCGGTTACAACCTGGCAGACTCGCTGGACAACGGTTTTTTCCACCCTGAACTTCTGGTGACCGGTTCGGAGGGCTCGCTGGCCGTGGTCAGCAGCATCTGTCTTTCCACTGTCAAACGTCCGGCTTTCAGGCAGGTGATCGCCCTCTATTTCCGAGAGTTACTCCAGGCCACCGACGCTCTGGTGCCCCTGATGGAATTAGGCCCTTCGGCGGTTGAGCTAATCGACGGACTGATGATCGAGCTGTCCAAGACCGCAAAACCTGAGTACGAAAACATTCTACCAGCGGAGCTCGGCGCCTGCCTGCTGGTAGAATGCGTGGGAGACGATCAGGAGGAGGCGCAGGGCAAGATCGAGAAAATCAAGCAGGCTGTGGTCTATACCGAGAAACTGGCTTTCGCCGGTCGCGTCCCCGGTAACCAGACCGAAGCCGCCACTCTGTGGGACTTGCGAAAAGCCGGAGTCCCCCTGCTGTTCAGACGGCAGGGAGCGGAACAGCCCATTCCTTTTGTCGAGGATGTCGCTGTCCCGGTTGCGGACCTCTCGCGGTATGTTAAGAGGATTTCGAATATATTCGCCGGCTACGGGTTGACCGCCGCCTATTACGGGCACGCGGGCGGGGGAGAGCTGCATATCCGGCCCTATCTGAATCTGCGCCGGGTCGAGCATATCGACCTGATGCAGGCAATCGCCGAGGAGGTTTGCTCTTTGGTAGAGGAGCTGGGCGGCTCTTTCAGCGGCGAGCACGGTGAGGGACTGGTGCGCAGCCAGTTTCTCCGCCGCCTGCGGCCGAAAACCTATCCCCTCTACCGGGAAATAAAACGGATTTTCGACCCCGACGGAAGAATGAACCCGGATAAGATTATCACCGATGACGAACGCCTGATGACCAGGAACCTGCGCTTCCCCAGGCCCTACAAGATCGAACAACACAAACTATGGTTCAACTACAGCGAACAGCCCTACACCGAGATCATCGAGCGCTGCAACGGCTGCGCCGACTGCCGCAGCCTGGAACAGTATTCGATGTGCCCGGTGTTCAAGGCTACCGGGCTCGAGGCGGCAAGCCCCCGGGCCAAGGCAAACCTGCTGCGGCACGTTCTTTACGGCGGAATCACCGAGCGGGGCGTCCACAGCCAGGCCTTGAAAGAGGTCTACGATTACTGCATCGGCTGCGGGATGTGCGCCGTGGAATGCCCCTCGGGCGTGGATATTCCACGCCTGATGATGGAAGCCAAGGTGCGTTACGTGCAGAACTACGGCCTTAATGCAGGAGAGCTGCTTCTCTCGGAAGCGGACACACTCTCGGCCGTGGCGAGCAGGTTTGCGCCCCTGGCTAACCTGGTGAACCGGAACCGGCTGGCACGGCGGCTGATGCAATGGACTACCGGGATCGACCGCCGCCGAAAACTGCCCGTGTTCCACTATCCTCGCAAGCTGAGGCTCGCTAACGGGTACGCCCGAACCGATCAGAACCCCCGTGTGGCTTTCTTTGGCGATCTGTATGCCCGTTACAATGATCCATCTCTGGCCCAGAGTGTGGTCGATCTGCTCGCCGAGCTCGCCGGGGCGGAGGTGGTGGTGCCGGAATTGGGCTCCTGCGGCATTACGGCCATGGCCTATGGTAACCGGAGGGCGGCTTTCAAGGTGATCGAAAAGAACCTGGAGACTCTGGGCCGCCTGGTCGATGAGGGTTATACCGTGGTGAGCCAGGAGCCCACCTCGGTGCTGGCCCTGCGCCGCGAGTACCCCGGCTGGACCTCTTCGCCCGCAGCCGGAAAAGTGGCCGGGAACACTTTCGAGCTTTTCGAGTACCTTTGCCTGCTCGAAGACCGGGGAAAGCTCAAACCCCTGCCGGATGAGGCCAAGCTGGAGATGAAACTGGTTTACCACGCGCCCTGCCACCTGAAAGCCCTGCAGATCGGCAGGCCCTCACACCGCTTCCTGGGTCGTATCCGGGCGCTTGAGCTGGTGGACAGCCGGGCCCCCTGCTGCGGTATCGCCGGCACTTTCGGCATGAAAGCCGCAGACTACGAGCTGTCGATGCGCATGGGCGAGAAGATTTTCGGCAAGCTGGAGATCGAGGGCGTGCAAGGGGGCTTGAGCGAGTGCAGCACCTGCCGCATGCAGATGGAGCACAGGGGAAGTCTCACCTACCACCCGGCGGAGCTGCTCGCCCACTGCTATGGTCTGGCGGAACTTAAAAACCATTAGAAGAGTGTTGAAAAAGACAAAGTCAGGGGTATATGGCCCTCAAGGGCGGGCCGAATGGCCCATTCACATGCCCTTGACAGCCCCAAAAGCAATAAATTTTAGTCAAGGGGCGTTTGAAATCTTTTTTTCAAATTCCCTATAGAATACTTGACAGAAAAGGATAATTTTATTAAAATAGTGCGGTGTGTTGCCGGAAAATACGGCCCCTTCGTCTAGTGGCCTAGGACGTATGGTTCTCAGCCATAAAACAGGGGTTCGATTCCCCTAGGGGCTACCATCTTAAGACCCGCCTGGTTACCAGGCGGGTCTTTTTTATTTTTTCCGGCTTTCAAGCGCTGCGGCCAGCCCGGCGAAAATATCACGGCCCAGGCAGACTTCCCGGAAGATTTTGCGCATCAGCCGCCAGTTGAGCCTGACAAAATCCTCCAGGAGGGGAACGATTACCAGACCTGCCATGTCCGCCGCACCGGGGCTTACCACCAGACGGTCCGCTCCCCGGGCATAGTATGCCGAGGGCCGGTGAAGCCCGCGGGGATGGACCACTACCACCGGCCGGGCACTGCCTGATCCGGGCGGCAGCACCACCAGGTTCATCTCCGGTTCATCTGAGGCCTCTCGGCCCGTTACCTGGTTCCAAACCTTCACCAAACGCGAAAAAATCTTTTCCAGGCGGCCCGGCTCCTTTGCGCTCAGGTAGATCCGCTGGGGCAGGCGGGGATCGCAGAAGATTCCATTACCGGAGGCGCTTGCCTGAGCGGGAATCCGGCGCTCGAGCGGCAAGCTGCCAGGCGGCAGGGCCTGGAAGTGAAGGTGATCCGGGGCGCTGGCCCCGCTTTTCGGACCGTTGTAGAGGGTGGAATACCCGCTCTTAAGAGCAAACGAAAGCATGGCGCTCAGGGTACCGCCATGAACGGTCTGGGGGGTGTGCCGGCTGTCGATAGCCACCAGGTGGCGCTCCAGCAGAGGGAAAGGGTTGCAGACCACCAGCCAGCGGCTGCCGAAGGAGAAGGATTTCTGGGCGGCCGGCCGGTTTTGGGTGCAGAGGAAACAACGGCGGGCGGCGACCTCCTCCGGTGCGGTCGGAGCCAAAACGTTGACCAGGCGGCGGGGGTTGAACTGCAGGCGCACCTCGCGGTTATCGACCTTTACTTGACGATAACGCACCTCGCAAAGGCCCGCAGCCGCCTCGGCGAACTCGGGCCAGTCCAGTTTCTGGCTCTGGTATAACCGCTCGATATCCTCTTTAAGTTCCGCTTTAATTTTAACCAAGCAACTCCTTGATAATAAAATGAATTAGGTCAATTATTTAAACCGATTTGTGAAGACGGTGAATAAAGTTTCCATCCTCTAATTTCCATAATAAAATATCTTCTCTTAGGTTATTTTCTCCCCGCCTGTTCGATCATTTCTCCGAGCTCGAGCCTTACCTTGTCCCACTGGGCCGGGTTGT
>CAZSTM010000065.1:0-12215 GCA_964609635.1 uncultured Gemmatimonadales bacterium | reverse complement strand
TTAGCTCAGGAGTCATTTATCCGTTCTCTCATTTAAAGAGCGCCGAAGTCAAAAATGCTCTCTGACAGGAATTGGAGGAAAGCCGACCGCCTCGGTAGCACCCGTATTGCCGGTGGCTGATGAGAAAAAAGTGTGAGACGCCTGATTACCCGTGCTACTCTGAAACCCTGCCCAGACCAAGCTTGACCCGTTCCAGGTAAGTGAGAAGTTCGGTCAGGCGCACGGCAAAATTATCCTCCACCACCAGCACCTCGCCACTGGCGAAACGAGTTTCACGAACAAAGACATCTACGTTTTCACCAGCAAGTTTATCCAGGGTGAGTATAGAGTCTTTTTTCCAGGAGAGTATCTCCTTGAGAGTCACGGTACAGCGACCGAGCTCCGCCCGCATTTCCACGGAAACATCGTTCAAACGCTTGAGTTCCAAGGGAGATACGGCTTGCTGCCGAGTATCGAACTTCTCCAATTCCAGCTTACTTATCCTAGGGTTATCCAAATTCTTATCCATACAGACTCCAAAGGAGTTGAGAATGATCAACCCTGCCGGGTTTTGGTAATAATTATACTTGCACCCAGAGACCTGTTTCGCTGAGCTATAATTGGCAAGATTCATACCAAAAGCTTAAAGATAGGCCTCGGACGGTATTCGTCTCTCAAGCGGAGCCGGTTAATCCCTCAGTCAGAGCGACAAACTGTTCGACAGAAAGCTCCTCAGGCCGGCAGCTCAAGTCGATCCCGGTTTCCTCGGCCACAACCTGCAATTGCCGGGCGGACATCCTGAACCGCGGATCGGTGCGCAGAACTTTTTGTACCTGCTTGCGGCGGTCGCTAAACAAGCGGCGAACCAGGGATTCGAACAACCGTTCATCCGGCGCCCTGGGAACCGCCGAGGCGCTGAAATCGAGCTTAACCACCGCAGAGTCGACCCGCGGGGGGGGGTGAAAATTTTTCTTTCCCACGAAAAAAAGATATTCCAGAACTGCGCGGTAGCCGGCCAGCACGCTGAGCATCCCATAGGGCTTACCTCCCGGCGGGGCAGTCAGCTTAAGGGCTACTTCCTGTTGAAGCATCAACACCGTCAGGCAAAGATGCCGATGACAACCGATCAGTTTATGCAGCAGATCGCTGGTAATCCGGTAAGGGATGTTTCCCACCACCACCGGAGTCAAAGGGCTGCAATCGGCCGCCCAGTCGTCGATATCGAAATCGAGCACATCCTGATGCAGGATGTTTACCGACTCACGGTCCCCTAATTTCCGGGCCAGAGCCTCGGAAAGGCTCCGGTCGAATTCCACTGCGGTAAAAGCCGCCGCCCGCTCGGCCAGCCGATGACTCAGAACACCCCGGCCGGGGCCTATCTCCAGCACGTGAGCCTTATCCAATTCACCCAGAGACTCTACTATCCGGCCGGCGACAGCCTGGTTTTTCAGGAAATGCTGGCCCAGGACTTTGCGACGGTAAGCGGCCGAACCCGAGCGCCGCGCCCCTGATATCTTGCCTGTCCTGTTCATGCCTTTGTGGTAATTGTAGATTTCATGATTAAATATAAATATAAAAACCCCGGAGCGAAAGGACACCCCGGGGACAGGCACGTAAAGAAGTATTTAAGAAGGCTGAGTACTGCGGTAAATCGGCTCCACAGCGCTCAAAGGGCTAATCGTGGTTAGGTCCCAGGGACACGCAGTAGAGCCGCTCCGGCGAAAGTATCACTTCCGCCACATTGCGGATTTCCTCGGAGCTGACCGATTGGATCCTGTCAATTACCTCATTGATCGGCAGGTAGCGTTCGTTGTTGACTTCGAAATTGGCCAGGCGGAACATCCGCGTACCGGTGCTTTCCAGTCCGAGCAGCAGGTACCCTTTGAGCTGGTACTTGGCATGTTCCAGCTCTTGGTCGTCGATGCCACTCTCCAGCAGCTTTTGGTACTCCTCGTGGATAACTCTCAAAGCCCGGTCCCGCTGTGAAGGCTCCACGCCCACGTAGAGGCCGGCAACCCCGGTGTCCAGGTAAAACTGCTGAAAGCTGTAAACCACATAGGCCAGGGCCTCTTCCTCGCGTACCCGCTGGAAGAGCCTGGAGCTCATTCCTCCGCCGAGGATGTTGTTCAGGATGAGCAGGGCGTACCGGCGCGGATCTGCATGGGCGAAACTTACCGCACCCATGCAGATGTGCGTCTGCTGGCAGTCGCGCGGCAGATGCCGAGTGACCGGGGGATGATCGAGCGGAGGTTGTTTATTCTTCGAGCCGGCGGGGTTGGTTCCGGTGGCGGGACGATCCGCGAGGAATGAAAATTTTTCCTGGATGAGCTTGAGCAGCGACCGGCAATCGATATTGCCCGCGGCGGATACCACAATATTCGGGCCGATGTACTGGCGATTCAGGTATTCCTGAACTTCCTGACGCTCGAGCGAACCCACGGTCCCGTAAGTGCCCAGCAGCGGATAACCCAGCGGCCCCTCACCCCAGACCGTCTTGGCGTACAGCTGGTGAATAAGGTCCTCCGGGGTATCCTCCATGTTGCGGATTTCCTCGTAGATCACCTGCTTTTCACGCTCGAGGTTCTCCTCGGCCATAATCGGGGAATCCAGCAGGTCGCTCAAGACATCGACCGCCAGGGCGATGTGCTCATCGAGAACTTTTGCGTGATAGCAGGTATATTCCCGGCTGGTGAAAGCGTCCAGAGTGCCGCCCACCGATTCTATCGAAGTGGCGATCTGTCTTGCCGTACGCCTGGGCGTCCCCTTGAACACCATGTGTTCGAGGAAATGGCTGATGCCCACCTTTTCGGTAGGCTCGTGGCGGCTGCCGCGGGCAACCCAGACACCGATCGAGCAGGACCTTACATGAGGAATGCGCTCTAAAACTACGCGGACTCCGGTATCGGTTACAAAGTGATGGATTTTATCCTTCATCAGTAGGCTCTGCCTGCTCCTGGATTTCAGCGGCTACCTTGGAAAGCTTTATCCGGTTCTGCTTGTCGATCCCGATTAACTTGACCTTGAACCGGTCGCCGACCTTGACCACTTTATCAATATCGTGCACGCGTTCCCGCTGCAGTTCGGAGATATGAACCAGACCTTCCCTGCCGGGCATGAACTCCACAAAAGCGCCGAAAGAGGTGACGGTTTTCACCAGGCTGTCATAGATCTTCCCGATCTCCGGCTCGCCGGCTACCTCCTCGATCCGATCCATGGCGATCCGGCAGGCTTTCTCATCCACAGAGGCGATCAGGACCGTGCCGTCGTCCTCGATTTCGATCTTGGCTCCGCTTTCCTCACAGATCTTGCGGATCATCTTGCCGCCGGGGCCGATGACATCACGGATCTTATCCGGGTCGATTTTCATGGTGACAATCCGCGGGGCAAAGGGACTGATAGCATCCCGTGGTTTGCTGATCACCTGGTCCATCTTGTCGAGGATGTAATTATAGCCCTTGCAGGCCTGTTTTATCGCCTTCTCAAGGACTTCCAGAGAGATACCGCCGATCTTGCTGTCGAGTTGAAAGGCGGTCACGCCCTGGCGGGTGCCGGTAACCTTGAAGTCCATATCTCCCAGGTGATCCTCGACACCCAGGATGTCGCTGAGAATCGCCGTTCCCTCCGGTTCGTGGATCAGCCCCATGGCGATACCCGCCACGGCTTTCTCGACAGGCACGCCTGCATCCATCAGAGCCAGCGAGCTGCCGCAGACCGTAGCCATTGAGCTGCTGCCGTTGGACTCGAGGATATCGGAAACCAATCGGACGGTGTACGGGAAGTCACCGCCCTCGGGAATGATAGGCTTAACCGCCCGTTCCGCCAGAACTCCGTGACCGATTTCGCGACGGCCGGGTCCCCTCGGAATGGAGACCTCGCCCACGCTGAACGAGGGGAAATTGTAATGCAGCATGAAAGTTTTACGGTACTCCTGCTGCTCGATCCCATCGACCACCTGGCTGTCCAGACTGGTACCCAGAGTGGCTGAAACCAGAGCCTGGGTTTGTCCGCGGGTGAAAATCGCCGAACCGTGGACCCGGGGCAAAACACCTATCTCGCAGGTAATCTCCCGGATCTCATCGGTCTTTCTTCCATCGATCCGGCGCTCCTCATCCAGCACCATGCGACGCATCTTGTTTTTCTCGATCTCCCTGATTATACCGGAGATCATAGTTTCGCTATCAGGGTATTCTTCGCTCAAATCCTCAAGGGTTTTATTCACCAGGGCGTCGAAGCTTTCCTCGCGCTCCTGTTTCATCGAGATCCTGAGGATACCCTTCAAGGGTTCATCCACCAGCCGGGTGACTTTATCCACCAGGACTTGATCTATCTCCGCCGGCACGAATTCTTTCTTGGGCACCCCGGCAGCATCTTTTAACTGGTCGATCATTTCGAGGATCTCGTTGATTCCTTTGCGCGCCTCCTCGAGAGCTCCCAGTATCTGAGCCTCGCTCAGCTCCTTGGCCGCACCTTCCACCATGACAATGTCCTCGCGGGTTCCGGTGACCACCAGGTCCAGCAGACTTTTCTCGAGTTGTGAGTAGGTCGGGTTGATCACGTATTTTCCATCGATCAAACCCATACGCACCGAGGCTACGGTGTTTTCAATGGGGATATGACTGATGGCCAAGGCGCAGGAGACACCGACCGATCCGAGCACATCGGCTTGGTTTTCCTGGTCGGAGCTAAGCACCGTAACCATTACCATTATTTCGTGGTTGTAACCCTTGGGGAAAAGAGGACGGATGGGTCGGTCGATCTGACGGGCGCTGAGAATCTCCCTCTCGCCGGGCCGGCCCTCTCGCTTGAAAAAACCTCCAGGGATTTTACCGCCGGCATATGAACGTTCGCGATAGTCCACGAACAGCGGTAAAAAAGAACAGTTTTCCTTGGGTTCCTTGCTCACTACCACGGTAGCCAGGATCATCGTATCACCGTAACGCACCAGGGTGCTGCCGTGGGCTTGCTTTGCCACACTACCGGTCTCGATACTCATGTTCCTGCCACCGATTTCTTTTTCTACTTTGTGAATCATAGTTTCCTTCCGATTCCACTCTTGGAATCACCTGTTTCCACGGCTGGGGAAATACCGGAATGTATTAAATTTTTCCGATTTCCCCGCCATTAACATGTTGAATTATGAGCCGCTTGCGCCGGAGCGTTTCAACGGCTGATCCGGAATTTTCCCGGTTTACTTGCGCAGCTTCAAGCGGCCGATCAGGGATTTGTAGGCGTCGAAATCCTGGTTTCGCAAGTATTCGAGCAACCTTTTGCGCCTGCCGACCAGCTTCAACAGACCGCGGCGTGAATGATGATCCTTTTTGTGCATCTTGAAGTGCTCGGTAAGATTACGGATACGCTCGGTCAACAGGGCGATCTGAACTGCGGCCGAGCCTACATCCCGATCGTGCAAAGCATACTCCTTGATTCTTCTCTTTTTAACCTGCTTGGTTATGTTCATCCTGTACCCTCCAATAAATCATTCTTACGTTTAGTTAATCGACAAAATATCCGGTTCGCTCCACTTAAACCGCGCGACTAAGAAAGGCGTCGGGTTTGTGGATTTTTTCGAAAACTTCTTTTGCCGCTGAATCATCCAGATTCATTTGCCGGATCAATGCCTGCGGGGTATCGAAATCATGGACCGCCCGAATGCGTTCGAGAACGAAAACCCTGAAGGTCCGTCCATAGAGGTCTCCGGAAAAATCAAACAGGTTGATTTCCAGGGTTTTCTTGTCATCGTCGAAGGTCGGCCGGGGTCCGTAATGCAGCACACCCGGTAGAGTCCGGCCATCCAGATCGACCGCAGCCGCGTAAATACCCTCTGGAAAAAGCTGTTTGTCCGGGATAGCCGGAACCAGGTTTGCCGTGGGATGACCCAGTTCGTGTCCGCGGCCCGCTCCGGGAACCACCCGACATTTTAACGAATAATAGCGGCCCAGCATCCTGCCCGCCGCCTGCATGTCTCCCTGTTCGAGGGCACGGCGGACCCGGGAACTCGACACCGGCTGATCGTCCACTATCACCGGCGGCACCTTGAGCAGGGAAAAACCATGATCTGAAGCCAGCTTAGCCAGCAACTTCTCTCCGCCGGCCCGATCCCGGCCGAAAGCATGGTCGTAGCCGATTACCAGGAGCGACATGCACAAACGCTTCAGCAGACAATCGACCACGAACCGGTCGGGACTTACCTGCGACAGGGGGCGGGTGAATTTCACCATCGCCACATATTCGACACCCATCTCCGCCAGCAGAGAAAGCTTCTTTTCCATTGTAGTAAGAAGTTTCAAATTCTTCCGGGGCTGGAGAACGCTACGCGGGTGAGGATCAAAAGTGACCACCAGCGAATGCAAGTCCCTGCGGCGGGCCTCTTTCAGCAGTCTTTCCAGAATCCTGAGATGTCCGAGATGAAGACCGTCAAATGTGCCTACCGTAACCGCAGTACGAACTCCTTCCGGCAAGGCGGACATTTGCGAGCCGGTAATTTCCATGGACATATCTTTTCTGAACCTCAACCCGAGTGGTACCCGGTTAAGGGCCAAGTAGCGAAAAATAGTCTTTCTCGCCACTTGTACCCCTGTTTCACTTAAAAGGAAAAGCTTCCGGCATCAGGCGTTTCGGATGCAGACAAACGGCATTAACCCCCAGCACGTCGAGTACCCCGATGCCGAGAAAATTCCCCTTTTCGGCGTGCAGGCGGACCTCATGTTTCCCCTGGGCAAAACTCTGCCCCTCTTCCAGTGCAAAACCGCCTTCGGCCAGGTCGATCGCCTGGCCGTGGTAGATTCTCTCCAGGCCTGAAGTGTCCAGGACAACCGCCGGCATCCAGGAAAGGGCCGTCTCAACCGGCAGCAGAAACTTCCTTTTTATCTCTTTGGGCCCGGCGGCGGAGAATTCTTCCAGCGGCCTGGCATCTTTCAGGGTAAAATCACCGCAGGCCGTGCGAACCAGGGAACTCAGATATCCGCCGCAACCCAGCTTAGTGCCCAGATCGCGCGCGAATGCTCGCAGGTAAGTACCCGCCGAACAACTGAACTCCACTTCCAGCTCCGGCAGCTCAACCTTAAGCACCCGAACCAGGTCTATGCGCACCGGCACGGGCGCTAATTCAGCTTTTTCTCCGCGGCGGGCCAGCCGGTAAGCCGGAACTCCTCCGATCTTTTTCGAGCTGTAAGCCGGCGGAACCTGTTTAGTGCTGCCGCTTAAAGCCTTGATGGCCTGCCGCAAACGTTTTTCGGTAACCAGTTTCCCGAGATCGCCCTCGAAATGGAAAACAACATTCCCCTCGGCATCATCAGTGGCCGTGGCTGCACCCAGCATAATCCGCGCCCGATAGGTCTTGTCCTGGCTGGTCAGGTAGCCGGCAAAGCGGGTGGCCCCGCCCACACAGAGGACCAGCAGGCCTGAAGCCAGTGGATCGAGGGTTCCGGTATGCCCTACTTTCTGCACATCCAGAATCCGGCGAATCTTTACCACCACATCATGGCTGGTGAGCCCGGTCGGCTTAATAATCGGTAAAATACCCCACAGGCTCGCCCGAGCGTCCCCTGAGCGGCGGTTTTTCATCTGAGCTCCGACTCCCCGGACTGGGCTTCATCCTGCCCGGCGGCAGGGTCATTTTCCGAGTGCAGCCGATCGATTATACGATCTATCTTTGCCGCTTCCTCGAGAGTGCGGTCCAGCTTGAAATGCAACTGCGGGACGTACTTGAGGTAGCATCTTCGACCCACGCAAGCGCGGATAAAGCTACCGGCACGTCCCAGGCTGTCGATTATCCCGGTCTTGTCTTCACCCCTGACCGAAACAAAGACCGTGGCCTCCCTCAGGTCATCGGTAGCTCGCACGTCTGTAACAGTGACAAACCGAAGACGGGGATCCTTGACCTCGGTCTGCAAGATGCAACCGATTTCTCGATGCAGGAGTTCAGCGACACGGTCGCTTCGTCTGAAAGAATGCTTTTTTTCCACTGTTTAGAAAAACGACATTTTCTGACCGATCAACATCACTTCACCACTGCCCGCCACCAGATCGGAAACCTTTGAAAGAACCTGGTTTGCGAAACGCTGGTCTTTTGAGACCACCGCCACTGCCAGGGTAGAGCGTTGCCAGGTTTCAAGCTGATCCACCTCGGCCACGGAAACATTGAACTTGTTGCTGATCCTGGCCTTGAGTCTTTTTATCACACCACGCTTGGATTTAAGCGATAGGATACCATCCAAGTGCAGTTCGAATGTGCAGACACCGATAATCATCTAGTAGGTTTGGAAAACTTTCCGGGCCTTCTCAAGAAGACCCGACACTCAGCTTGCGCTGTACTTCCTCGATGGTAAAGGCCTCTATAATATCACCCGCTTTGATATCCATGTAGTTTTCCAGGCGGATACCGCACTCGAAACCGGTGGCCACCTCGCGTACGTCATCCTTGAATCGTTTGAGGCTCGCTATTTCGCCTTCCCAGAGCACTACCCCATCCCGGATCAGCCGGGCGCGGTGGTTGCGCTTCACTTTGCCCTCGGTCACATAACAACCGGCCACCATTCCTGACTTGGACAGCTTATAGATCTGCCGCACCTCGACGGTAGCCTGTAGTGTTTCCTGCTCCTCGGCTCCCAGCAAGCCTTCCATGGCCTTGCGAATGTCATCCACCACCTCGTAGATTACGCGGTAGACGCGGATATCCACTCCCTCGCGCCGGGCCACCTCCCGGGCATTGATATCCGGCCTGACATGGAAGCCGATGATTATAGCCTGGCTGGCCGAAGCCAATATCACGTCATTCTCGCTGATTGCGCCGACTCCCCGATGAATAACCACGATTCTGACCTCCTCGGTGGAGAGCCGCTCCAGGGAATCGCTCAGTGCTTCCACCGAGCCGTCCACATCTCCCTTGATAATCAGGTTGAGGTTCTGCACCTCACCGGCTTCTATCCTCTGGTAGAGCTGGCCCAGGGTCATCTTGCGGTGGCGGGAAAATTCCTGCTCGCGTTTCAGCCGCTGACGGACGTTCGAGATATCCTTGGCCGCGCGGTCTTCCTGCATGACATGGAAAGTATCACCCGCCTGGGGCACCCCGTTGAATCCGAGCACCTGTACCGGAGAACTGGCAGATTCGCATTCGAGCTGCTCGCCGCGCTCGTTGCGCATGGCCCGTACACGGCCGGAGAACAGTCCGCAAACGAAGGGATCGCCGACCCTGAGGGCTCCTGAGGTCAATAAAACGGTGGCTACCGGGCCCATGCCCTTGTCCAGCTTGGCCTCGATCACCACACCCTTGGCCGGCCCGGAGAAAGCGGCTGTCAGCTCCATCATTTCCGCCTGGAGAAGGATCAATTCCATCAAGTGGTCGACGCCGGTACCCTGCTTGGCGCTTATCTCGGCACAGAGGACCTTGCCGCCGAACTCTTCGACCACCAGATCGTGTTTGGTCAACGCCTGTTTCACCTTGGTGGGGTCTGCCGACGGTAAATCAACCTTGTTGATCGCCACGATTATCGGCACACCGGCGGCACGAGCATGGTTGATCGCTTCCAGAGTCTGCGGTTGCACCGAATCGTCGGCGGCGATAATCAGAACCACCACATCCGTCACCTGAGCCCCCCGGGCTCGCATCGAGGTAAAAGCCTCGTGACCCGGAGTATCCAGAAAACAGACCGTCCCTTCCGGGGTGGATACCTTGTAGGCGCCGATGTGCTGAGTTATACCGCCGGATTCTCCGGCGATGACATTGGTTTTCCGAATGTAATCGAGCAGGGTGGTCTTTCCATGATCGACATGGCCCATAACGGTTACAATCGGGGCTCGCTTGTGGACATCGGTTTGTTCTTCCTCATCCGTTTCTTCAAGCTCCATCAACTCTTGTCCGTACTCTTCATCCTGAACGGCCTGATAACCGAACTCCTCGCAAATCAGGCTGATTGTCTCGAAATCGAGACGCTGGTTGACTGTTACCATCAGTCCCAGATCGATACAGGTGCCGATCAGTTTGTTTGAGGAAATTCCTATCAGGTCGCTCAGCTCGGCCAGCGAGATAAACTCCATGACCTTAACCTTGTTCTTGTCCGTCTGTTCTTCGACAACGACCTCGCCGGCCACGGTCCGCCTGCGTTTTTTCTTTCTGGTTCCCGTTTCCATCTTAGCCAGGGTACGCCGGATGTTCTCGGCGATTATCTTCTGGCTGACCTGCTTCTTTTTCTTCTTTTTCTTCTTCTTGCCTCTGGCCTTGGGCAGGCCTTCCTCTCTCCACTCCTTAGCTTCCAACTCCTGGCGCTTTCCCACCGCCTTAACCCGTAATATTTCCTTTCTACCCACACCCGAGTCAGTTTTTTTCCTGGCGGTAGCGAACTTCTTTTTCTTGATCTCGTCTTTCCGGCGTACCGCAGCCTTTTCCTGAGCAAGCTTCTTGGAGATCAGCTCCACCGTATCTGCATCGATGGTGCTCATGTGGCCGTTGACCGGCCGACCGATCTCGTTGAGCAGGTTTACCAAGGCTTCACTGGAAATATCAAAGTCCTTCGCCACCTTATATACGCGGTAGCCGACCAAAGCTGTCCTCCAATGGCAGCAGGCTTGTGGGAGAGGATGCTCAAAACATCAAGCTTAAAAAATATATTAACCGTAAAAAGTAGGCTTTTTCGGTCTAAATAATTAAATTACTACTTTATCACCTGTTTGTAAATGATTTCTCCGATTGTCCCGTCACCGACAGTTTATTGCCGTCTTGCCGCCGCTCTAACCTTCATCTTCCTCTTCATCCTCTTCCTCGGCGTAGTGCTCGACCAGATAATTAACGATCTCTTTGATTTTCTTACTGGTCTTCTTACCCACTCCCGGCATCTTGCAAAGCTCGTTCTCATCGGCCAGCACTAACTGGTAAAACGTTTTATAGCCGCCGGCTTCCAGCTTTTCGCGCATCGCCGGAGAAATCGCCTCTATCAGAGAGATCGGGAAATCCTCCACCGGTAATTCATCCAGGATATCGCGCTGAGACTCGTCGATACCCTCGGGATAGGCAGGCTCTTCGTACTGCTCATCCGGGGCGGGTTCCGGCTTGTCCCGGGCGGTAACCGGTCCCCGGGTTGCATCCGCCTTCCTTTGCGCCGGCACCGTCTCCTTGGGACTTTCCCGGGCCGGGAGGTCCTCGCCGGCTTCTTTCTTGCCCGAGCCTGTGGCTCCGAAAACATCGACAAGCATTTCATCTCTTTTGGCCAGGAAATCTTTTTTCTCGACTATGTCGATTTTCCAGCCGGTGAGCCTCGAGGCCAGACGGACGTTCTGGCCGGCCTTGCCGATTGCCAGCGACAGCTGGTCCTCATCTATCACCACTGTAACCGTCTGTTCATCACGATCAACTGTGGTTTTATAGATTTTGGCCGGATTCAGGGCGGAACGCACGTACTCCTGTGGATCATCACTGCAAGGAATGATGTCGATCCGCTCACCACCCAGCTCATTGACCACCGCCTGGACCCGGCTGCCCTTGAGCCCCACGCAGGCACCCACGGCATCGATGTGTTCATCGTGGGAAAGCACCGATATTTTCGAACGGCTGCCCGCTTCCCTGACCACTCCTTTAACTTCGATTATCCCCTGGTAAATCTCGGGCACTTCGAGCTGGAACAGAGCCTTTAGAAAGCTTTCATCGGTCCGGCTTAAAATCAACTGCGGCCCCTTGGTGGTCTCGCGAATGTCGATCAGACAGGCCCGCACCGGGTCGCCCTGCTTGAAACGATCCTTGCGGTTGACCTCTTTCATGGGCATGATAGCCTCGGTCTGACGGTTGAGGAAAATCACATAGTTGCCGCGTTCGACCTGCTGGACCGTGCCTGAGAGCAGTTCACCGATCTTACCCGAATACTCGGCGCGGATCTTGTCACGTTCTGCTTCGCGAATCCGCTGGATTACCACCTGCTTCGCCGCCTGAATGGCGTTGCGTCCGAAGTCCAGGAAGGGCACTTCCTGCCAGAGGATTTCATCCACCTCGATATCCGCCTGCTGTTCTTTGGCCTCGGCCAGGGAGACCTGGTCGCTGGGGTCGGTCACCTCTTCGACTACTTGCCTGCCCACAAGAATGGAGATATTCCCGTCTGTAGAATCAATCTTCACATCGACCTCGCAGGTGGGTCCGAATTTCTTCCGAACAGCCGCGACAAGGCCTGCCTCGATCATTTCCACCAGTTCCTCGCGACCGATATTTTTTTCGCGAGCAATCTGGGCAAATGCATCCAAAATGGGATTAATCA
>CAZSTM010000064.1:0-12254 GCA_964609635.1 uncultured Gemmatimonadales bacterium | reverse complement strand
GGTCCGTTCTGCCTGTTTCCGCGAGCAGGTTTGCATAGTAATAATTAACCTTTACATTTGTACTGTCCACTTCCAGAACCCGGATAAAATATTTCTCCGCATCTTTTAAATTCCCCTCGCTATATTCCAGTATACCCATATCAAGCAAGGCTTTTAAAGATTGTGGTTTATGGCTTAGAAGCTTTTTATAATAATATCTCGCCCTTTCATTATTTTTCAGTTTGTAAAAGATTGAACCCAACATGTAGAGCACCTTTTCGTCGTAAGGCTGGGTGCGAAGCACAAGCTCATAATGCTCGGCCGCTTCTTCGAGCCTTCCCATTGTACTATAAATATACGCTATGTTCGATATGGGAGCAGGATGACTACTTTGGTACTTAATGGATTGCTGGAAAGAAGCGATTGCACGGTCATTTTCACCCATCTGATAATAAGCTTGTCCCATGTTGTAGTGCCACAGCATCGGGTCCTCCAAGCTGTCAACCCGCTTCAGGTATTCTATGGCCTGATTCGGAAGCTTGTTTCCCAGGTAAAGGTCAACCATTAACATGGTTGCCCTAAAGTCCTTGGGACGATATTCTAGATATTTTTTCAACTGAAGAAAAAGAGAATCGGGCCTGCCTATTAATTTGTATAACAATGCGGTTTCATAGTAAGAATCTATAGATTTTGAGTTTTTGAGTTCATTCAAGGTGTATCTGATATCTTGGGGGATCTGGAAAAAAGCCATCAGTTGTACACCGTCTTTTCTGATTTCAATTTTAGGACTTCCTTTATGATATAGCATCCAATCCTGATCACTCCACATGCTTTGACGGTTATAAAGCAGGAAATAATTAAATTGTTCCTTGCTGAATTTCAGTGAGGGTTTGATCTTTCCCAACTGTTGAAGAAAAAGGAAGTGCGGGTTGTTTCTTGTATAGATGACCGCCGAGTCGGGCAGTTTCTCATTGATCATCTTGCAGGCAGTCTCATTGAAGGGGTCCCACCAATAGGTGGTTTCCATCCCGAGCTTGTTCGCTCCCGGAATTCCACCAGCCAGGCTGTTGTAGTAGCACAGCTCATAAGGGTGCACCCGCATCAGCACTATGGCAGCGGGAATCGCCATCATGAAAAGCAAAAGCCATAGGCCGGAAGCCTGGCACCAGCTGCCCAGATTCGACACCCGTGCGGCAAGTCGGTGCCGAACCTCGGTAGTGAAATGATAGAAGCCTTTGGCGGAAACTACCGACAGAAATGCGAAAGATGGCAGAAACAAACGGACCCCGTCATGCCCGGGAGAGCCGGGAAGCATCATAACCAGATGTATGGCAAGCCAGTGAATAAGCATGTGAGTGGCCCAGGTGTCACTAAAAGGTTTCCGCAAAATGCCCCAGAAGCCGTAGAGAAAACCGGCCAGCACGACCGGGCTAACAGTAAACAAAGTGTAGACCAGACTGTGGTGCCAGGGAAGATAAAAATTATATTTTTTACCAAGGTAAAATGTTGGGATTTGGAGGTATTCTGAGCGAGTTGCACTATTGATTAGATAGATATAGACCCGCTCAATAGTATTATGCCACCACTCCGGGTTCAGCCCAATCATGATCAGGGGGCTGACCAGCAGAGCGATTCCCACCGGCCAGGCTGCCTCCCTGAACTTTCGAGATAAGAGCACGTAGGCCACCAGGGGCAGTGGAATCACGAAAGCGGTGAACTTGGTAGAAAGTGCCAGACCGTAAACCAGGGCGAATACAGGTGCCCATTTTCGGGACTCCAGCGCCCGGTGGAAACTCACCGCCGAGGCGAACCAGAGCACTGTTATCGGGATGTCCGTGGCCCCGAAATGGGCGTGCCCGAAAATTCTTGGCATCAGGGCGAAAGCGCCGGCGGCCCAGAATCCTGCAGCGATCCCGTAACGGCGACCTGCTATCCAAAAAATAAGGCTCACCAGCAGCGAGAACATAATCGCAGGTGCCAGACGGTAGGCACTCATGGTTCCCAGCCACGGCTCGAAAAGAACCAGGGTCAGCGAGCTGCAAAGTTTGTAGAGAGGGGGATGAACATTATAAATCAACCCGAAGTGCCAGTATGGATCCAGCACCTCCTTGCTGAAAGGTGCGCTCCAGTTTCCCGCTGAGAAGTCGTGGAGCACCTTACGGAACCAGGCTATCTGCTGAAGACAAGAACTGTAGTAACCAGGCTCATCATGGGTAATGCCGATGTCATCGATGGTGATGGTGACGGCGATCAGGGCGGCAAGGCCGATGGCTATCGACAGGAGGAGCAGGCAGCGGGAGGATTTAGGGCCGTTCAACCGGGAATTGATCATGAGAGAGTTTAAAAGTTCAGAGTGAGGTTTTTCCCTGGCAAAGGAGCAAATGCATAAGAAGTTTTATTAAAATAACATTTCCAGTCACCGAATTCCAGAAAGGTCGCTGCGTCCGGTCCGGAATTCTCTTTTGCTTTACCCCCGGAAATGGGCTAATTTGGGACAAGACCGCCGCCGATGAATTTTTTCTCCCAATCCGGCAAAGAAGGCTTGCGCTCTAGATTAGGAAACAGCATCTTCAAACGCCGATCATAACCGTTTGGCGGACTATTTATTGTAAGACCCGGCGGGGTAAACGTGCATTTTCCTGAAAAGTCCGGAGATTGGTAAGAATTCAAAGATTACCCGGGAAGAACCTGATGAGTCGTCTCGATATCGCATTTATCGTCTTCTATTTCATCATCGTTGTAGGCATAGGGTTCTGGTACAGGCGAAGGGCCTCGAGGAATCTAGAATCCTATTTTCTGGGGGGGAAGAACCTCCACTGGCTGGCCCTGGCCATGTCGGGTTCTGTCTCCAATTTCGATATCACCGGCACCATGTGGATTGTCTCGCTCCTTTTCCTGATGGGCATGAAATCAATGTGGGTGCACTGGATGTGGGGTTTCATGATGGGCGCCTTTTTCATGTCATACATGGGCAAATGGGTGAGACGATCCAGGGTAATAACCGGTGCGGAATGGATGATCACCCGCTTTGGAAGCGACCGCCCGGGAGTGACCGCCCGGACCGCCTACGCCCTGATGGCGGTTATTACTCAGACCAGTTTTATCGGGTACGCCTTCCAGGGGATAGGCAAGTTCGCTTCCGTTTACGTTCCCTTTTCTCCTGCGGCCTGCGCTACGGTTATTATCGGAACGACAACCTTATATGTCATTATGGGAGGACTTTACAGTGTGGTGATAACCGACGTGGTTCAGACGGTTATCCTCACCCTGGCCGGTATCCTGATTGCCGGGCTGGCTTACCTCAGGCTCACACCGGATATTATCGATCGTAGTATTCCAGACCGGTGGTTCAGCGTCATGCCTCAATGGCGCCTGGAGGAGCTCAGCGGTACGGCGGCGGCCGAATACGAACTGTTCGGAGCATTGGTTATAGTCTGGGTTCTAAAAGGCTTTTTGTTGAATGCGGGCGGCCCTGCCCAGATGTATGACTTCCAACGTATTCTGGCGGCCAGGGATTCCCGCGATGCTGCTAAAATCGGCGCATCCTGGAGCTTTTTTCTGATCGTCCGCTGGGCCATGGTCGCCGGAATCACTCTGCTGGCTCTCACCGGGGTTGCCAGGGTCGCCGACCCGGAAAAAGTAATGCCCGCGGTGCTGCTGGAATTCCTGCCCGCAGGTTTAAGAGGGTTGGTTATCGCGGGCCTTCTGGCGGCTTTCATGTCCACCTTCAGCTCCACGGTCAACAGCGGGGCCTCCTACCTGGTGCGCGATTTCTGGCAGCCTTTTTTTCGCCCTCGCGCCGGAGAAAAACAGTTGATTCGATCCAGCTACCTGGCCACCGTGGCTATCGTTGCGCTCGGAATCGTTGTCGGGTTCCAGGCTAGATCGATCGCGCAGATCTGGAACTGGATGATGAGGGCGCTCGGGGCGGGGGTGATCATACCCAACGTGCTGAAATGGTACTGGTGGCGGATGAACGGATGGGGTTATGCGGCCGGTACGCTGGGTGGGATTCTCCTGGCTTTACCGTTTCTTTTCCTTCCGGATGCCCCGATGTATGTTGTCTTTACCCCCATCTGCCTGGCTTCGGTAGCGGCCAGTATCATCGGCTCACTGCTTACCCGGCCGGTGGATGAACGCACCCTGATTTCCTTCTATCGTAACGTTCGCCCGTTCGGCCTGTGGGGCCCCATAAAAGAAAAGGCCGCTTTAACTGCTGTGGAAAGAAACGACGGTTCGGAAAAGGCTTCGCTGGCGGTTCTGAACACCGCCCTGGGGATCATTGCGATTACCGGTTATTACCTTTCCCCCATGTACCTTGTGGGCCACAGGCACGCCCAGGCATTGGTTTGCCTGGCTGCGGCTTTGACAGCAACTGCCGTTCTGGCGGTAACCTGGTACCGGAACCTTCCCCTTGCAGAACTGCGCCGCCGTATATAATAGACACGGCTGGAGTTATTCAAAAAAAGACCTGAAAACCTGTGGCGGAAGCTATTGAATATTATTAAGCCTTTGACCCACCTTTTTCCTTTTTGCCACAGACCAGGCTTGAAAAATTTTCAGAGGCTATTTTTTCTTTTTCCTCGCAGCTTATGGGGAGGTTCTCGATGCGGTTCACCAGGGGGGCCGGCTCGATAAGCGGCATGTCCACTCCGAAAACAATCCGCTGGGCGCCCAGGTTTTCGATAAGCCTTTCCAGATAGCCTGCGAAAAAGGCGCAGGCGCCGGAAATATCGATCCAGAGGTTGTCTCTGCGCTCGGCGATCAGCCGGGGGATGTTTTCATAAAGGTAGTTCATTCCTCCCATGTGGGCCATAATGAATTTAGCCTCAGGGTAGTCCAGACAAAGGTCCAGGATTTCCCCGACGTGGGTTTCGGTGGAGGAGTGAACCGAGAGAGGCACGTCCAGCGACTGCGCAAGCTCGATTATGGGGCCCAGTCCGGGCTCGGTTTTATCCCACCCCTGCAGGAACTGGCACATTTCTCCCACCATCACAAAAGGACCCTGGGCTACGTGAGTGTTTATCTGGCCCAGACTTGCTTCCGGGAATTTCGGGTTTACACAGACAGAACCGGCCAGGCGGTCCGGATACCGTCCTACCGCCTTGAGCACGGTCTCATTCGCCAGGGTGAGATCATCCTGGTTGTCGGCGTATATGCCCCTGACAGATGATATTATCGCCCGCTCCACCCCGGCGGAATCCATCTTCCTCAGAAGTTCTTCGGCGGACCAGCCGCCGTAACGGTTGATATCATCCAGATGAGAATGGCAATCGTAGTACATGCAGTCTCCCTGGCGAATTATAAATTCTTTTCCGCCTCTAAATAAGCCGGCCTGATCCCCCCGCTTGCCACTGGGGGTGTTAATGAGAATTTCCGGCAGGTATTTTTTTAGGTGAAGATAATGTTATCCGACCTTGAGAACAAGCCAAACAAAGGAAGCTTAAAATGAGTAATTGCGATATGGAAGAAAATGAATTAAGTCGATTCGGCAACGGCTTCCAAAACTTTGTTGTGTCTCCATATAAAACTCTTTTAAGCAGACTCTGAATAAGATATATTGACTCGAACAACTTGCTCTCCAGGCTCAGCGAGCTCTTTTTCTCGGGATAACACTGAATTATTATTTATCCGGAGCTTCCCATGCACAAGCCGCTACTTTTTCCCTCTCGCTTATTTCTTATTCTTCCGCTCCTGGTTGCTGTAGCCTGCGGTGGAATGCCCGATCAAAACCAGAAGGATTCCGCAGCAGTTGCTCCCCGCGCGATCATTGTAGCCCGGGAGGGCAAGGCCGATGTCATAGGGAAGAGCAACACAGCTCTCCAGAAGGCGGTGGATATGCTCCACCCCGGGGACACGCTGGTAATCGGGCCGGGTTCTTACTTGATGAACAACAGCCTGTTCATTCCCTCGGGCGTTGTAGTGCGGGGGACTCCCGGTAAAACCATTCTCCGCAAGAGTCCGGGAGTGGAGAGCTTTCTGATCGACGGTGGTGACTATGGGGAGAGACAGCTGGTCGTGGCCGAGCCGGAGAAGTTCCATGCCGGTATGGGTATCAGCGTGCAGGATGACACGCAAAGAAGCTGCTGGGATGTTACGGTGACCACAGTGACGCAGGTCATCGACGACAGCCTCCGTATCAGCGGCATTGCCCTGCGCGACTATACTAATGAGGGCGATCATACCGTGGTGCGCAATACTTTCCCTGTCCTCTGCGTTGTTGAGGTGGAAAACGTGGTTCTCGAAGGCCTGACAGTCGATGGTAACAAGGATGAGGGGAACGGTTATCTTTCAGGATGCCGGGGTGCGGCCATCTTTCTTTATGAATCAAGGAATGTGACTATTCACAACTGTGTGGCCCGTAATTTCAAAGGGGATGGTATCTCTTTCAGGGTAGAGGACATGCATATTCTTGATTGCGAGGTATATGGGAATACGGGAATCGGAATCCACCCGGGAGCCTGCAACCGGCCCCGGATCAAGGGCTGCCATATTCACGACAACGGCGGCAGGGGAATATACATTTGCTGGCGGGTGCGCTACGGGCATTTCGCGGATAACCTGATAGAGAATAACGGGCGCTGTGGTATTTCAATCGGGCACAAAGACACGGATAACCTTTTCACGGGAAACACGATAACCGGCAATGGATTGTTTGGCGTGCTTTTTAGAAAGGAAAGATACGAGAAACTGGGAGCGCACCGTAATGTATTCAGAGGGAACACGGTCACAGACAATGGAGACCCGAGCAAGGGATACGGATTCTATATAAACCCGCCGTCCAGAGATATTGTGATCGAAAAAAACCGGATTGCCGAGACACGTTCCGGTACGGAGAGAACCCAGCGCTACGGTGTGTATGTTGCCCGCGGGGCAGGCCCGGTCAAGATGGAAATCAATACCATGGAGGGACACCTCATGCAGGATTACTACGATGAAAATATTAATTAGAAGACCGGCCTAGCTTTTCAGCTTTACTTTGGCCCTGCATTTTTGACATACCGTGGTGTCCGAGTCTTTTTTGAAAATGATCACCGCTCCACAGCGGGGGCAGCGTTCGAAGTGTACATCGGGCGGAGGCTTGGAAGCCATGGATTCTTTCCTCCATCAGGATTTTTTATCAGGTACCGGAGCGCTTATGACGTATAGTATTTTTCCAGCAATTTATATACCATAATCGTTCCGGAATCAAATTCCATTTATTCCGAAAAGACATAACTTAAGCCGGCACATTTGTATTATTGGGGCCGGAAATATTATAATAATCCCGGGACTAATTGTAAAGAGCGGGCACATGCTGGAACTATGCAGGGAATATTGCGGGCGGGCTCTAGGAGTTTAAATTTCACCACCGCGGCGCAGGTTGCCGGTCTGAGAGGTCTAAGGATTTCCCGGGGCTGCGGGTGAAAAAGGCGGCCATGACCCTTTTGCCCAGGCCGCTAAGGTCATCGAAGAAAGTATAGAGCAGGGGAACGGCCACCAGGGTGACCAGCGTGCTGGTGATCAGCCCGCCCATCATTGCGCGGCCCATCGGGGCATAGGACATGTCCGCAAACTTGGCCCCGCCCACCGCCATGGGGACAAGTCCGCCGATGGTGGTGGCCGCGGTCATCAGGATCGGGCGGAAGCGGTTCCTGCCGGCCTCGAGCAGGGCGCTCATCCGATCCATCCCGCTGGCGCGGCAGTGCTGAATCATGTCAACCAGCACAATGGCGTTATTGACCACCACGCCGACCAGGATGATCAGGCCGATGCCGCACAACTCGTCAAAGGCCGTGCCGGTGAGAAAGAGGACCCACCAGGCGCCGAAAAAGGAAAACGGTATGGCGATAACCACGCTCAGCGGCAGAGCGAAAGATTCGAACAGCACGCCCATCAGCAGGAAAACGAAGATGATCGCCATGTAAATGCCGAAATTCTGAGCCTCTTCCTGCTGCCGCCGGCGCCAGAACTGATCGCCCTTGTCCCAACTGTAGCCCCTGGGCATCTCGAACCCGTCCATGGCCTTATCCACTGCCCCAAAGGTATCCTTCATATCCTCCTTGGTGGTTGTCCCCCTGACACTCAGGTAGGTCTTGCCGTCCTTGCGCCGAATCTGCCCCGGGCCTTTTTCCATCTGGAAGCGGGCCAGTGTGCCCAGCGGCACCGAGCGCCCGGAATCCGAATACACCGGCATGTTGCGCAAGGTGTGCAGGGTGGTTGAATCCCCATCTGCGAACTGAAGATACATTTTGATTTCTTTCTCAGAGGTGCGGAATTCATTCAGCCGCATGCCGCTTCCGCCGTAAGCCACGGTCGAGGCGATACGACGGGAGTCCAGCCCGTGCTGCCGGGCTTTGTTGCGGTCGATCAGCACCCGCAATTCATTTTCGCCGGTTTCAGTCTCCGTGTCCACGCCTACCATGCCGGGTATGCCGGCCAGCCGCCTTTTTACTCCTTCGGCCAGGTCGATCAAGGTCCCGGTGTCGTCGCCGTAAATGAAAATACTTATGGTGGGGTCCTGCTGGGAATTGTCCTGCCAGTTCACCCGGACCTTGGTGTCGGGAAACTTCGGCAGGCTGTCGTTGAGCTCCTTGAGAACCTCCGTGTAGGTCAACCCGCTGTCCACCGGCATTCCCAGATTTTTTCGAAGGTTGCGGTAACCTATGTCGTACCACTGTCTTTTAGGCAGGGGACGATACATCTCGACCGTCCCCCAGATGCGGCCGTGCCGCACGCTGATGGTTTCGAACCCGTAGCGTGATTGCCTCTCATACAGGAATTCCTCTATTTTCGAGAACAAACGCTGGGATCTCTCCCAGGTGGAGTATTCCGGCAGCTGGCAATTGATGTATATTTCATCACGTTCCCTTTCCTGCCAGGCGTCTTTTTTCAGGTTTTTCTGGGGGTAAAAGGAACTGGCCAACAGCACCACCAGGATAATCGAGGCTTCCAGGCGATGGCTGAGGGTCCACCTGAGCACGATCTGGTAGCGCTGGTTGAACCAGCTCAAGATGCGGCGTTCCTTGACATGTTCTTTCGGCGAGATTTTAATGGTTCCCAGGGGAATGAAAAACAAGGCCACCAGCAGGCTGGCCAGCAGGGCCACCATTACCGGTAAACCGAGCCGCAGCAGGATAAAGGATTCACCTTTGTTCATCAGGATCAGGGGCAGGAAGACCACTACCGTGGTCAGGGTGCTCATGGTGATAGCCAGTGAGACCTGGCTAGCTCCGTCCACCGCGGCCTGCCGGCTCCCCAGGCCGTCCTGGCGCATCCGATAGATGTTTTCCACCACCACAATGGAGTTGTCCACCACCATGCCGATGGAAATCATCATGCCCATCATGGTGACCAGGTTCAGGGACCAGTCCAGAAAATACATCACGATCACGGTAAACAGCAATGTCAGGGGTATGGCCATGGTGATTATCCCTGTCATGCGGTAGCTGCGCAGGAAGTACAGCAGTATCAGCACCGCAAACAACCCTCCCCAGAGGCAGGTCTGCTGGATGTTGTTCACGGAATCGACAATCCAGTAACCCTGGTTGAAATGGATGGTGAACTTGACATTTTCCATTCCTTTCTGGCGGGGGATTTCGTCCTCGAGAAGGTGGGTTACCGCCCGGCAGACTTCCACGGTGTTGGCCATGGATTCCTTGGATACCTGTGCGCCGATCGAGGGTTTGTGGTCGGTGCGCATCAGCCATTGGCGGTCGCCGGCTCGGTAGCTCACCTGGGCCACGTCTTTCAGCCGCAGTCCTCTGACCCCGATCGGCAGCTCTTGGATGCTTTCAATACTGGGAAAACGGGCCATGGAGCGCACAATGTACCTGGTACCGCTGTCCTCCAGGCGGCCGCTGGAAAGCACGAAATTATCCTGGCGCAACAGTCCCACCAGGCGGTAGAGGTCCACCCCCAGCGACTGCAGCCTCTGGCGGTTGAGGTCGATGTAGATCTGTTTCTCTTCCAGGCCCCAGTACTCGACCTTGGCCACTCCGTCGATACGTTCTATGGCACGCTTGATTTTATTCTCTACCAGGTAGTAGGCGTCGTCGGCGTTTTCCGGCAGGGTGATAGTAAAATAGACAATCGGAATGTCGCCTTCAGTCCACTTCCAGATATTTATCTGGCGGACCGTTTCAGGCAGCTC
Organism: uncultured Gemmatimonadales bacterium; assembly: GCA_964609635.1. Taxonomy (GTDB): domain Bacteria; phylum Gemmatimonadota; class Glassbacteria; order GWA2-58-10; family GWA2-58-10; genus JAFGTO01. Next base: position 2,143 of record CAZSTM010000064.1, on the reverse strand, counting down.
CGGCCGAGTGCGCTCGATACGGTCGCGCACCTGGGCGAAAGCGATCTTCATATCCACATCCTGGTCGAACTCGAGATTGATGCTGCAGTTGGACGTGCGGCTATAACTTCTGATAGTTGTTATCCCCCGCACGGTGCGCAGCATTTCTTCCAGGGGGCGGGTGAGCTGTTTCTCCACCTCGCGCGGATTAGCCGTAGCACCGTAGCCGGCATCCACCCATAGGCGCGGTTGGTTTAACATGCCCGTGGGCAACAGTTGCAGGCTGATGCGGTAGTAGCCGATCCCTCCCAGCACCAGGGCGCACAGCAGCACCATTACCACAGTCACCGGCCGGCTGACCGAGAGTAGCGGCAGCAGCGTGCCTTTGATTTTCTGCTTCACGCTATTTTCTCCAGTCCATCAGGTCGTACACAGTGGGTATGACCACCAGGGTGAGCACCGTGGCGCTGATCAGGCCGGCGATCACTGTCAGGGCCATGGGAGTGCGGATTTCCGCCCCTTCTCCGAAACCCAGGGCCATGGGCAGCAGACCCAGCACCGTGGTGGCGGTGGTCATCAGGATCGGCCGCAGGCGGACCGAGCCGGCTTTTACTATGGCCTCCCGCTTGGGCAGGCCGCCGCGCCTGAGGTGATTGATATAGTCCACCAGTACGATGGCGTTATTGACCACAATTCCCGCGAGCATGATCAAGCCGATGAAAACCACTACGCTGACCGGCGTGTCCCAAAGCCAGAGAGCGGCCACCACTCCGATCAACCCCAGAGGGATGGTGAAAATAATCACCAGGGGATGGATCAATGATTCGAACTGGCTGGCCATCACTACATAGACCAGGAAAATGGCCAGTACCAGGGCAAAGAGCAGCGAGCGGCTGGAGACTTCCATTTCCCGGCTCTGTCCGCTGACATCCCAGTTGAAGTCGCCGGGCATAGCAAGGGTCGAGATCTGTCTTTCGATACCCCGGACCACGCTGCCCAGGTCGGTTCCCGACACATTGGCGGTAATCAGGGCGCTGCGCTGCTGGTTGATCCGCCTGATCTCGTTCGGCCCCTCGTCCACACTCAGCGAGGCCACCGAGGAAAGGGGCATGGATACCCTGGCGCCGGGATTGATTATCAGTCGCCCCAGGTCGGATACATCACTCTTAGCCTCCTCGCTCACTCTCACACGTATATCTATCTTGCGCTCGCGCCGGCTGAAACGGGTAGGCACCGTGCCGTACACCTTGCCGCGGATCAGGTCGGCCACCTGTTTGATACCGAGGTTGTAGCGCGCCAGCAGATCACGGTCGTAATTGATCATGATTTCCGGGTTGCCCGGCTGGATGCTGCTGCGCACGTCGAAAAGCCCTTCCACTGTGGAGAGACGTTCTACGGCCTGTTCGCTAAGCCTGCGCAGCAGGGACAGGTCGTAGCCCTGGATCTCCACCTCGATGGGAGTTTTAAAACTGAAAATGGCCGGCCGGACGATTTTCGCCTCCACGTCCGGGATATCGGACAATGCTGAGCGCATCCGGCCGATTACCCGCTCCTCGGTCGCTGCCAGGTTTTCCCGATCCGCAACTTTGACCCGCAGACGGCCCGTGTGCTCTCCCTCGTCGGAGGTGGGGTTCGAGCTTTTCTCAACACCCACGACCGTTGAAATATCGCTCACCTCACTGTCTTTGCCGATCCGATCCTCGATGGCTTTCAAATACTCATCGGTCTTATATAGAGGAGTGCCTACAGGCAGCCGCACCTGGATATCGAACTCGCCCTGGTGGACCTCGGGGATCAGTTCGCGCCCCAGGTTCGGTATCAGTACATACCAGCAGAACAGGAAAAGGGCCGCCGATCCCACCGAGACCACGAACCGGTTATTCAGCGCCCAACCGATAAGACGGGGATAAACACCTTCCACAGCCGAGTAAACCGCGTTGAACAAACCCAGCAGAGGCATGATCAGCGGTATTAAGAGAACTCCTACCACTGAAAACACTCTTGAAAACAGCAGGCCGACGATGAAAACCACGTTCATCAGCAGCTTGGCCACCATCTCCAGCAATATTGCCACGAGCAGGCGTACCAGTTGAAAGATCAGTACCGGGAGAAAAAGCAACAGCCACTTGAATATCCGGCGCAGCAGGCTTCCCCGCCGGAGAAA
>CAZSTM010000063.1:2563-12374 GCA_964609635.1 uncultured Gemmatimonadales bacterium | reverse complement strand
AATTCGATGAAAGCCCTGATAAGCCGCCTTAAAATCATGTCGAGTCTCAACATTGCCGAGAGACGGATTCCTCAAGACGGTCGCATCGTTTTCAAGGAGTTCACCCGCACCGGCATCGATATCGACCTGCGCGTGGCCACCGGCCCCATGGTTTACGGTGAAAAGGTGGTTATGCGTATTCTGGACAAGACCAGCACCTCGGTCTCACTTGACATGATGGGGTACTCGAAGCATAACCTGGCGATCTATGAGAAAGTGGTCAAAAGCCCCTACGGCATGATCCTGCACGTGGGTCCGACCGGAAGCGGTAAAACCACCACCCTGTATGCGGCGCTGAACTATATCAACGATCCGGCCATTAACATCCAAACCGCGGAAGACCCGGTGGAGTACATGCTCTTCGGTATCAACCAGATGCCGGTGCGAAAAGAAATAGGACTTACTTTCGCCAGCGCTCTGCGCTGCTATCTCCGTCAGGACCCGGATGTAATTCTGGTGGGCGAGATACGTGACCTGGAAACCGCCGAAATCGCCATCGAAGCCGCGCTGACCGGACACCTGCTTTTCAGCACGCTGCATACCAACGACGCCGCCGGCACCGTTACCCGCTTCCTCGACATGGGTATTCAGCCCTTCCTGGTTTCGAGCTCACTGCTTTGTGTTGTCGCTCAACGCCTTCTGCGGCGGCTCTGTCCCAAATGCAAGGAACCCTGCGAAGCCACCGAACAGGAATTGCAAATCCTGGGAGATATAGCCAATAATGCCAAGCTTTTCAAACCAAAGGGTTGCGACGCCTGTAACAACACCGGCTATAAAGGAAGAATCGGCACGCACGAGGTCTTAACAATGAACGATAGTATCAAAGAGGCCATTCTACGCAAAACCTCCTCAGAAGAAATCAAGCAAGAGGCGGTTAAGGCCGGCATGATTCCGGTTTACGAGGACAGCCTGGAAAAGGCCGCTGAAGGGATTACCTCCATAGAAGAGGTTATCCGGACAGTTCGTGCCGATTAGCAGGAGGGGATTTCTCAAAGATTACGGAGGTCTTTTTCACAGGGGCGACTTAGGCCTCACCCTGCGACAACTAACTCTGCGGATAGTATATCATAGAACGCCACCACATTTATTAATCTACCTATTTATGGTAATACCTATCTTTTTTCTTCCAACTTCTCCATGACTCTCTCTTTGATAGAAGCGGCGATTTCCTCCGCAGTCTTGCAGGCATCGACCACCTGAATGCGCTCCGGGTCCTGCTGTGCAAGCTTGAGGAAAGTTCTCCGGACCCACTCGTGAAAAGCGAGTCCCTGTTCCTCCATCCGGTCGTTCTCCCCTCCGGAGGAGCCTTTACGTTTAAATCCCGTCTCGGGTGGCAGGTCGAGCAGAAAAGTCATATCCGGCAGGATTCCTGCGGTAGCGAAAAGGTTCATTTCGTGCACCATTTCCATATCCAGTGACCGGGCCCCTGCCTGGTAGGCGAGTGTTGAATGATGAAACCGGTCGGTAATCACCACTTTGCCGGAGCCCAATGCCGGTTCGATAACCTGACTTACCAGCTGAGCCCTGCTGGCCAGGTAGAGCAGCAGTTCCACGCGAGCGGTGAGTTCGGCATGGTCTTTATCCAGCAGGATTTCCCTTATTTTCTCGCCGATCTCGGTTCCTCCCGGATCGCGGACGCACAAAACCTCGTAACCGGCGTCAGTAAGGCTCCGGGCCAGCAAGGCGGCTTGAGTGCTTTTGCCGGCACCCTCACCGCCTTCAATCGAGATAAACTTCCCTCTATGCATGGGCCGAGATAACTATTAAAGTGGTGAAATTTCACCGCAGGAACATTTTTCCTGTCAAAGGAAAGAGGCTTTGGGCGAGCGAATCAATCCTTATCTTCGAGAGGTACGCCGTGGGCCACGGCATAGACATGGAACATGCGCTGGATTACTGTAAGATTAGTGAAAATCGCCAGAGCCCAAAGCATGTAATAGAGTACCCCGTGCCCCAGCAGTCCGGCAAACCCGAGATACACTATACGTTCCGGCCGCTGGAACATTCCTACGGTGCAGTCGATATGGAGCGCTTCCGCCTTGGACCGGGTATAACTGACCATCAGCGAACCGATGGTCACCAGCATCAATACCCAGATCATCTCGTTCTGGCCCCTCTCCAGATAAAGGAACAACAGACCCAGGTTAACGATGGTGTCCGATAGGCGGTCCATGGTGGAGTCGAAGAAAGAGCCGAACTTGCTGCTCAAGCCGGTAGCGCGTGCCACTTTACCGTCAATTATATCAAAAGTTCCGCTGAAAAGCAGTATCGCTCCCGCCAATTGAACCTGGTCCCTGGCAAAAGCCCAAGCCGAACCCACGGTAATCCCGAAGCCGATGATAGTAAGCAAATTCGGCTCCACCCGGTGACGGATGCAAAAACGAATAAGTGGGCTGATCAGGTCTATGTACCAGTATTTTATAAGTTTGGGTAAGAATGACATCCGGGGCTTTAATCCTTTATCAGAGCTTCCAGTTTAGTTTGAAGAGTGGATTTCCCTACATACCCGATAGATATATCAGCCGCCTCTCCGCCCTTAAAGAAAATAAGTGTCGGGATACTGCGTATGCCGTACTTCTGGGCGGCTTTCTGGTTCTCATCGACATCCACCTTGAAAACCTTCACTTTGCCTGCGTTGGCCTGGGCAAACGATTCCAGTATGGGAGCCATTTGTATGCAGGGTGCGCACCACTCAGCCCAGAAATCCACTACGGCAACGCCTTCGGCTTTCAACACCTCCTGTTCGAACTGATCGTCCGTTATGTGTACCGGCTTGCTTTCTGTCATAGACCCAACCACCTTTCTCGATTGCTACTCAAGCTCGCAGTTTCATGATGATTCGGCATAGTTCGTCAAACCAGCCGCGCTCAAGAAAAATTGCTTTTTCCAGCTTGGATTATTGACTATTATAATAAACCCCCTTATGAAAATCAATCCAAACCTGCGAGTTTGCCGGAATAAGCAGCTTACCCCGAACTGAGAGTATTGACAAAGCGGCAAAGACTGTATTATCATAAATATGCAAATCCTTAAGCACATCAAGGGATTATTTTTTTCTCTTTAATTCGCTCACGTTTTCGCGGCACCATTCACCGAATAATTCACTTCCTGTTCAGTCTTATCAGGATTAATTCGAGTAGGCTCGTAAGGGATATCCTCTTGCCCGGGTAATGAGAGGTTTTATGAAATCGAACGCACTAAAGATAAACTCTTCAGCAATTAACTGCGAAGAAACCGTTAAGGTTTTGACCGATTTTATCCAAACAGAGGTGCATAAAGCTGGATTTTCGAAAATTGTGATCGGCCTTTCCGGCGGCCTCGATTCCAGTCTTTCCGCAGCCCTGGCAGTGCTCGCTCTGGGTAAAGAGAATGTAATCGGTGTAATAATGCCGTTCGAAACTTCCAGCCCGGACAGCCTCACCGATGCCCGGCAAATAGCGGCCAAATTGGACATACCGCATCACCTGGTGGAAATCACTCCCATGGTCAAACCATACCTGGAGATGCACCCCGAAATGGACTCCATCAGGCGCGGCAACGTGATGGCCCGTATGCGCATGATCGTTCTCTACGACATTTCGGCGGCGGAAAAAGCTCTGGTACTCGGCACAGGCAACAAAACAGAGTCTCTGTTGGGATACTGTACTCTATGGGGAGACATGGCCTGCGCCCTAAACGCATTGGGAGACCTTTATAAGTGCCAGGTGCGGGCCCTGGCCAAACACTTAGGATTGCCTGAGAGCATAACCGCCAAAAAGCCCAGCGCAGACCTCTGGGCCGGGCAAACCGATGAGGAGGAATTGGGATTCAGCTATGATGACGCGGATGCTCTGCTCGAACTGCTTATCGACCGCAGCCTCTCTGCGGAAGAGGTAGAGGCTCTCGGCTATTCCAGGCGGTTAATCGACAACATCCTGCTTAAGGTTGAACAAACCCAGTTTAAACGTCGCCTGCCCCTGATCGCCAGATTGAATCGGCGGAGCTGATGACCGGGACTCTCCATTTTCTGGAGAAAGGGGCAACTAAACCATTTTTCATCACCAGGTGGTTATCTTATGTCCACGACAATCCAAATAATCTGTGCCGTAAGTCTGATGATCATCGCGCTTTACTTCCTGGTTCTGACAGTTGTCTCCATCATGGCTTATTTCAGGATACGTAAGGTTATCAAGTATCTGCAAGATTTATCCAGCGAAAAACTCGAGCCGGCTCTGGATGTGGTGCAAAGTGCAAGCAAAAACCTGCAAGACCTGGCCGAAAACACCTCCCGGAAAGTGGATGATTTTACCGACATCATTCCTGAGACACGTGAAAAACTGGAAGAGCTGATTGACTTGCTGGACTACGTGCAGAACAAAATGAAAAACCCTTTATTGAACATAGTTGCAGCGGTCAGGCTTATTGGTGATAAAATGAGTAAGTGGACCTGATTTCTATTTTCTTTTATAAACCCGCGATTGAGAAGGAGGATATCATGTCGGAGGGTAACAACAGTTTTGCGATTATCAAGGCCTTTCTCCTGGGAGCGATCTGCGGAGCCGGGGCTGCTTTGCTGCTGGCGCCGCAAAGCGGTGAGGAAACGCGAAGGAAGCTTTCCGAGAAGAAAGAAGATGCCAAAAAAGCCCTGAAAGAAACGTCCGATCAGTTGGTGAAAAAGGGACATGAGGTGGTAGATGAAGGCAAAAAGACTGTCGATTCATTGAAATCCGAGATGGGCAAACTCTATGACGAGAGTAAAAAATCGGTCGGCACCATCAAGGGCGAAATCTCCAAGCTGGTCGAGGAGGGCAAAAGCTCGGTAAAGCAGACCATCAGGGAAGAGTTGTCCGCTCTGGAGGCGGAGCTCAAAGACAAGAAGAAAAAGAATAAGAGCAAAGCTTAAGAGAATTTGCCGGCTAACTTGTTCTTACATGGGCGAGGCATGCCTCGCCCATACGCCGACTTTTTAGAATAATCCGGGCAAAAAAAAGAAGCCGCTGAAAGTATTTTCTTTCAGCGGCTTCTTAATTTTTGAAAAATGTTCTACTTCAATAGAACCATTTTTCGAGTCGAGGTATACTTATTGGAATTGAAGCGGTAGAAATATACCCCGGAACTAACTTGCTGTCCGTTGTTGTCAGAACCGTTCCAGAAAGCCCTGTAGTAACCCGGACCTTTAACATCTTTGGCTAAAGTTTTTACCAGCCTGCCCCGGAGGTCGTAGATATTCAGTGAGAACGACACGATTCCGGCATCTTCGGGAATCTGGTAATTGATAGTGGTCGACGGGTTAAACGGATTGGGGTGGTTCTGTCCCAGGGCAAAGGCCTTGGGCAGCGAGGCTCCACCGCCGAGTCCTTCACCATCCAGCGGCACGCGGCGATCAATGGTCGCCACACCGTCGATTGGCTGAACCGGCAGCCACTTGCCGTCAGAGGCGACAAGGTCCACGCCTTTGAGCAACAGGCTGACATCAACGGATGTAGAGTAGTCCGTGATTACATCCTCATAGCCGCCGATATCGAAAACCAGGGTAAGGATTTCACCGTCTCCCACCGCGATTGCATCATTAAGCGTGGGTGGATAACCCAGCACATGGACATAGTCGGTCGAATCAGCGGCTGTAATGATCCAGCCGGAGGTCCTATCGCTACTCTGGATTTCAGCCAGAGTAAGCGTTATGGCCTCATTTGCCGGGACTTTCTGGATGTAGAAATCCAGCACGGCAACCGCCTTGGTGTTTGTAAGCAGAACGGGCAGGTGCAACTGCCCCTCCGTGATTACAGAGATACCGCTCGCCTCATCAGCCACATCCGGCTGATGGGCGCCGGCTATCACACCTACAACCAGGGTGTCGCCGAAAAAGACTAGAGGTTCCGTGGTATCCACGGTAGGCTGCTGGAGATCCGGCAAGGCTGCGCCGTCAGCGTCGCTCAAGGAGACATCGGCCAGGGATATTTCAATCGGTGCACCCGCGCTGAGCGCTGAAACATCGAACTCCAGGGTGCAGAGTTCATCGAGACCACCCAAAAGAACCGTACCACCGGAAAAGGCAATGGTGACACTGGTCACGCCCGCCGTAGTCTCGGTAGAGGTGATGGTGAACTCCATCCCGCCGGCCCGTAATGAAGCGGTGATGTCGGTAAGGGTCATATCGGCGGGGAAAGAAAGTGTAAACTCTCCCGAGGCGATTTCATCCTTGTTCATGACTTGGATTGGAATGCTTAAGGATCCTCCGGTACCGATAACTTCATCGAGTTCAGGCAGCTCCAGGGCATTGTAATCCGGTATCTCGGTAACAATCAGCGGCTGAATAATAGCTACCGGGAGAGGAAGGATATCGCCGGCCGTTATCGGGTCTTTCTTTAAAACGACCCCCTGTGCAGGCACCGTGGCCCGGACCAGTTCATAGGTACCATACTCCATATCCTCGGGGACCTGAAGCGAAAAGGTTATCAGCACTCCGGACTTGGTGCCAATGTCCCCGTCATCGATTAAATCGTCGAGATCAAAACCGAGGACAGAGACACTCAGCCCGGCTGCATCCAGTGCCATGGTATTGGGATACGCCGCTTCGTCCGATAATATCTCGCCATAACCGGCACCCCATTCATACCAGTCTCCTGCTACCGGAGTAATCTCGGCCGGTATGCCTTGGACAATGACGATAATACCCCCGACACCTTCTGAGTTAATGTGCACCTCGTAGGTTACGGTAAGCACATCCCCCGGACTGACCGGGTCTAACTTGACAAACACGGTATCCGGAGAAGCCTGAGCCGCCAGATATGCAATGTTGAACAGCACTAGTACTATTCCTAAGAATAGTATCTTAATTATTTTCATAAATTCCCCCTGGTATGAGCTTTGTTTAATGAGAAGCCAGTTGGCCGGTGGGCTCCCCCGAGGGGGGAGCCCACTGCCATTCGTCATTTCCTCACTTAAGGATAACCATCTTCCTGACCGTCGAAAATTCTCCGGCCCGCATTCTGTAGAAATAAACACCGGATGAAACACGTCTTCCGCCAGCATCGCTTCCGTCCCAATTCACCGTGTATCTTCCGGCGTCCTTTAGCTCATCAACCAGGGTAACAACCTTCTGTCCACGGATATTGTAAACATCCAGGACAACCCTGACCGCACCAGCCGATTCAGGCAGCTCATAGCTGATCGTGGTGGAAGGGTTGAAAGGATTCGGACTGTTCTGCCCCAGCGAGTAGGCTTTGGGCAAGACCACCGCCGCCGAACTTATCCTAGCCGTTTCACTTCCGTAGACTTTACCGGTCAGGTCAGCAACTTCTACCCGTTCAAGAGTGAGTTTAGCCTCTTCGTAACTCGCTCCCTCGAACAGCACCCGGAACAATTCCTCACCCAACTCGGCAGGCACCAGACCGCGTCCCATGTTGATAACATCAACGACGAGGTTTTCATCCCTGAAAAACGGCACGATCATCGCCGAACTCGGCAGAGAACGGTTCAACTGCACGTCGGCTACAGTATAAGCATTATCGTAGCTGAAAGTGAAGCGAGCAACGATGATTTCGAAATTGCTGTCCAGGCTGACCAAAGCGGCACCCTCTTCCGACCCTGAGGTAGCCGTGATATCCTGTGCAGAAGCCAGCAAGGTAGACGGCAGGTCTTTTTCCAATAGTGCAGCGATTAAGGCAGCCAGTTGCTCAACCGTATAATCCCCCGGGGATTCCAGGTAGGCATAGAGGTCAAGAGCATCTGTCTTCCCGTCCTTGTTGAAATCGGTGCCCACTGGAACCAATTCCCCAACCGTAATCGTGCCGCCAACTGTATACATTTCAATAGATTCTGCATCCGGATTCGAGAGAGAGGCCTCTGTTACCGGCAACGACAGGGTAATCACCTCGCCCTGGGCCGCGCTCCCGGATATCATGAAAGTAACTACAACCAGATCCGTGACCGCATCGGCGGGCAGTGGATTCTGTAAGCTGTAGTCAAACAATGAAGCCTTCAGCACACCGGCGCTGTTGGCATCGTCAATCGCGTCAATAATGGCCGTGAAAGTAGCGGGAAGATCCGCGGCTTTCTCCGCAGCGGTGATCTGGACCTTGGCAGGGTCGAATTCCAGTGCGAAGTTGACTCCGGCGACGTCCTCGACCTTGGAGTAAACCTGGATTTTCACATCCACTTCCGTCCCGGCCGGACCAGTAGCACTGACTACTTTAAGGTAGCTGTCTAAGGCCGAAGGTGTGGCGGTTACCGATGCCCGCGCGGACTTCTGTCCGTCGGTGTCGTAGGCGTAGAATATATATGTATAAGTAACTCCGCTTACCACATCGGTATCTTCCAGCGAGTCCGGCTGCACCGCCAGGCCCCTGCCGTCGACAACCAGTACGGAATCGGCTTCGCCTTCGGCTTGCCTATATACCTGGATGTAACTGATCACGGCGCCCGGCTTGTCGGACGGATTGGTCCACCTGATTCTAACCAGCTGGTCTCCGACCTCCACGTCATCCTGGCTTACAACTATCGGGTCGGGAGCGACAACCGTCATAGGTTTGTATGGACCGTAGCGTGGCACGGTCGCCATGGTGTTACCCGATATGTCCCAGGTCTGGAAGGAATAATAATATTCATCGTCCGGGTCGAGACCGGTATCGGTCAAGGAGGTAAGGAACTCTCCTAATTCCTTGCTGTTGTAAATGGTGTCAATCGCACCCGTGCTGACTGTCTCCCTGACCAGGGTGACCAAATCCAGGTCGGAATCGGTCGGGTTTTGCCAGGTCAGGCTGATCTGGCCTTCACCGGTGACCACCTGTACGTTTGTCACGGTATCCGGCGGGATCGGATCGATGGCGATCACGGCGAAATACCCGTTGGTGACGGCAGCCGTCTTCTGGACCGGCAGGTAGTCGGCTCCTACGGTAGTTACCGCGCCCTCGATCCTGATCGAGGCCGTATCGCCGTCAACCAGGGCATCGTCGGCAGTGAACTGCAGGGTCAACAGTTGTTGTGGGGCAAAGCCGGCGGCAATCTTCGTCTCGCCGGTCAGGTCGAACAGGCCGATCCTCACGCTGTCGTCACCGGCCTGGATCTCCGGGACAGGAGCGCCGCCCACCCAGATAGCCTCGTTCAGCGCTATCGAGCCAGCGACATACGAGAGCGAATCCGAGTCCCAGCGGATGATCATCTCGGCACCGACAATATCATCCTTGTTGGTGAGTTTCACCGTAACCGTCTGGGTCGAAGATATTCTGCCGGTAACAGGCATGACCTGCAACTCGAAGGCGCTTCGCACATCAAAAGCACCTTTTTGCACGGTAAGAATATCTACCGTCTCGGTGGTGTAATCCGGGTTCCTGACAGTCACTTTCCCACCCACACCGATACTGTCGATGCCTGGGTCTGCGTCTTCAGCGACATGCAGGATAACCTCGAAAATAAGCTTCTCCTCGGCGCTCGCTTCGATAATGTCCGTAGAAACCGGAACCAGGCTCACCTTAATCGTACCATCATCGGCCACGGCGGTCTTCAGAAAAGTCGGACTGCCGGTAAAAACGGTTTCATTCCACCAGACGTCGCTTTCACCGGCGGATAACTTATCGGCATCGTAAGTCAGGTCGACCTCGTAGCCCACAATCGGGTCTGCGTTTTTCAGATAGACCCGTACTGTGTCCGAGCCGCCGAGGGTTGCCGAGGCGTCCCGACTCACTCTCAAGCTGAACTTGCCGAGAATCTTGACATTACCATTAATAAAGCTGGCAGGATTCTTGATTACATCGTAGTTTTCTTTGCTGCCGCCGAAGTATGATTCGGCATAAGA
>CAZSTM010000063.1:0-2553 GCA_964609635.1 uncultured Gemmatimonadales bacterium | reverse complement strand
TGATGTGTGGAGATGCTATTTCTGCTAGATTTCCATTAATAAAACTGGCAGGATTAGTGATCGGAATGTAGCCTTCTTCCGAAAGTGTGGACACTATCGCCTTAGTAAAGATCAATGGGTTACTTTCCGACTCCAGCGCGTCTTCCGCCGTCTGCAGGGAAACCTTGGCGATCCATTGAGCGGCTGCAGAGGCTGGAATAATAGCACCGGTTACGGAATAGAGGGCAACTCTGACCTCTCCGGTAGTATCGGTCACTCCACTGAGAACCGTCCCATTTTGCCAGATTTCCTCGTTTATCTCGACACTTCCCGCATACTCAAGCTGGGTGTCGTCGAAAGTCAGAGTAAATTCAGCCCCGATAGCATCCTCGGCGTTCTTCAGGTATATCGGCACTGCAACCGGCACGCCCAAGCTTGCCTCAACACTGTCGGCCTCAATAATAAACTTGCTGAGGATTTCCACTGAGCCGGCCGCCAGATCAGAAACCGGGTACGAAACCGGCAGGTAATCCGCCGTCCTCCCGGTGAAAATACCGCTGGGAGTAATATCACTTGTACCCGGTAAAAGTTCGCTGGCAATGTTAACCGTAATCGAGAAAAGGTCCAGCGAAATGTCCGACTTTTTGATAGCCGCGTTCAAATCGGTTAGCGATAAAAACGCGACTTTCAGCGTACCCGTCGTCGTGTCTACCGTCACTTGAGGAGCATCGAAATTCCATGCCGCCGAGTTTACTACCAGGCTTCCTTCCTCGTAGCTCAGAACAGCGGGATCGTAAGAAAGCGTTATTTCCGCTCCCGGATAGGCCGAGTCGGTAGTTACGTAAACTTTTACCGTAGCACTACCTCCGGAGAAGCCCTCGGCGTCACTCACGGCAATAGCATTAGTCGCGTACAGACTGCCTCCGGTAAACATCAAAAGTAAAGCTAGCACTCCTGCCAGGCTTAAAAGCCTCTTAAGTTTCATATCTAGACCTCCCCGTCTCTTGACGAGCCGATATAAGAGGTAATTTATACATTTGCTTTATATCCCATGAAGAAAGGTTCCAATTATGTTATAAATGTATGGAAAACGGACAATAATGATATTTCTTTGCTTAAAAAGAGTGCCGAATTCATGGAAGAATTCGGCACTCTTTCCAGCATTACTTCTCCTTACTTGAGAATGACCATCTTCCGGGTCTTGCTGAACTCACCGGTCTGAATCCGGTAGAAGTAAACACCGGAAGCCACATAACGGCCATTATTGTCCTTACCATCCCACTCGATCTTATAAGAGCCTTCGTTCATCGTTTCGTTGACCAGGGTGCGAACCAACTGGCCGCGGATGTTGTAGACTTTGAGGCGTACGAAGGCTTCCTTATCCTCGGGAATATCGAAAGCAATGGTCGTCGACGGGTTGAACGGGTTCGGATAGTTCTGGCCTAGGGCAAAAGCCTTGGGCAAGATGGCTTTCGGAGACAGAACCTCGGCGTCCAGATCCGTGGCGACACCTCTCTCAAATCCGGCCGACAACAGGGAAATCTCACCCTCGCCGTCAAACTTCTCGCCGACAGCCGAGACCGGGATTGACAGGATCGCACCATTACCGCTGGTAATCATGCCGCCATTGAGGTTGAGGACTACAACACTGTAAACGCCCTCTGTCTCATCGTTGCTGAACTGCACTTCAAATCCCTCAAGCCGCTCGGTGAGCTGAGCTTCACCGAATACGAACTTGGCCGCATCGTACTGTACCCTGAATCCCGCTATCATCAGGTTGCCCTGGTTCTCCAGGTTGATCGAGAGTGTGGCGTTGGCCTTATCCACAGGCTCGTAGGAGAGCGAAACTCTGGCGGAGCGGTCCTGCTGCTGAGTCGCCGAAGCCAGCGCGGCACTCGTGCCTCTCCAGAGGTCCAGCACGGCAAGGATGTCATCGAACTCGAAATCACCGGTGACATCCAGGTCAAGACCCAGGTAATCGATGACTCTGGGAGTAAGACCCACTGGTTTCAGATACAGGTAAACCGTACGCATCAGATCGCTGACAGTCGTGGCATCTTGAGTCAGATCCTGCTTGCCCGGATTCGGAGCGATCAGATACTTACCCTGAGCTGACCAGGTTACGGAATCGATGTTATCGATCACCTTGATATCATAGACAACCTCGGTCGCCAGATCCTGAGCCGGAACTGTGCCCACAAACCTGACAGAATCACTCGGGGTAGTTGGGATCAAGGAGTCAACCATCGCCGTATCGCTGGTGGCCGCCATGGAGAAAAGGCCTGTTCCCGTATCCAGGACGAGTGCAGTGGTGATCGCCTGCAGGTAAGCCTTCTTCACCAACTCGAAGTCCCTGATATCTGCCGTGACAGCTACCCCGGCAGAGGTATCCTGTACCAGCGAATCAGGCGGCAATTTGAAATTGATAACCGAAATTCCGGTTGGAATTTCCACCTTGGTGGAAACGTAGAATTTCACCGCATCAACGAGATCGTTGCTCGGGACATCCACCTCGACTTCGACGGTGTCTGAGGTGCCGGTCTTGAGAGTGACTGCGGCCTGTCCATTGGCATC
>CAZSTM010000062.1:0-12541 GCA_964609635.1 uncultured Gemmatimonadales bacterium | reverse complement strand
ATGGGTTGGGAAAACGCAGGCGAGGTGCTGCTGCCGGCGGCCGGTGCTTTCAACGGCACGCCGCTTTCCAAAACCAAGGACAGGCAAATCCGCGCCGCCGGAGAGGAGTTCTTAGCCACCGGCCGGGTAAGCCGGGAAACCCTGGAAGCGGTGGCCGAGGCCCCGTTCAGCCATGAGGAATACCGGAAAATAGCTAACTGGAGTTTCAAAGGCGGCCTGCTGGAAAAGGGTAAAATGATGGCGCTGATAATCAAGATAATGGGCAGGGCGAAAAAGAAAGAGGGATAAATGTACCGGCGTATCGTAACTCATGATGATTTCGACGGGGTGGTAAGCGCGGCCCTGGTCGGTTATTTCCTGGAGATAGACTCTCTGGCTTTTGCCGGGCCCGGCGATATCACCCGTTCGGCTTTCTCCATCGGAGACGAGGACGTGGTCTGCGACCTGCCCTATCCGTTGAGCTGCGGTATGTGGTTCGACCACCACGAGGCCAACCTCGAAGAAGTCGCTCTTCGGGGCATCGACCCGGCCGCTATCCCGGGCAGCCACACCCCTGCCCCGAGCTGCGCCCGGGTCATCTGCGACTACTTTGCCGAGGACTACGAGATAGACCGGGAGATCGAGGCCATGGCAGCCGCCGCGGATAAGATCGATGCTTTCGCCTACGAATCGGTGGAGGACTGGCGCCGCAAGACCCCGGCATCCGCCATCGACTTCTCCATCAAGCTCAAAAGAGGTCGCCCGGCCGAGCGCAGAACATATTTGAGGCAGCTGACAGCCCGGCTGATGAATGAACCTCTGGAGCAGGTGGCCGGGCGCGAGGAGGTAATAAAACGCGCCCGGGAATTCGAAGACGAGGAAGCGCAGATGCTTAAAATAATCGAGCAAGTTTTAAGCTTCCTGGATGAGACGAAAGAGATTATTCTGCTGGATTTCACCAGCCGTAACCGCAGGGTGGCGGTGGTTAAAAATCTGGCCCAGCTCCTTGCGCCCGAGGCCCTGGCGGTTCTGGAGGTGAAAAACCTCTTCGAGCGCGGGATCAAGACCAATGACCTGTCGCTGTCCATGAGCCTGACTATTGCGGGCACTCACATTGCCGGCGAAAAAGACCTGGGCGAGATCATGCGCTCGCTCAATATCGGCTCCGGGCACCCTGGAGCCGCCAGCGGTACGGTACGCTCGAAAAGCAAGGCGGAGATGCTTAAAGCTAAGGATAGGATTTTAGAGGAGATAATGCATAGGTGGAACTCGTAGGGGCACAGCATGCTGTGCCCCTACATCTTAGATAATGACATCATATAATGTATTTTTTATCGCAAGCGCCTTTAACCTTACTCACCGATAACCTTGATCACCACCCGTTTTTTCCTGCGACCGTCGAACTCCGCATAGTAGATCTGCTGCCAGGGTCCGAAATCTAATTGTCCTTTCGTAACCGGCACCACCACCTGGTTGTGCACCAGGATGCTTTTCAGGTGGGCGTCCCCGTTGTCCTCACCGGTGCGGTGGTGACGGTAGTCCGGGCCGAAAGGGGCCAGACGTTCGAGCATCTCGTCGATATCGGCGATAATGCCCTCCTCGGCATCATTCACATAGACCCCGGCTGTGATGTGCATGGCGCTCACCAGCATCATCCCCTCGGAAATCCCGCTCTCGGCCAGGGCGGCCTCCGCCTCGCCGGTAATGTTGACATACTGTCTTCTTTTGGGGGTGTCGAACCAGAGGTACTTGGTATGCGATTTCATTTTTCCTCCTTATGCTTTTCAAAATGTCTTGTATCCAAATTTTTATATCAAATATAACCGACCACGGCGTTCGGTAATCTTACAATTTCTTATAGTAACATTAATCGAATATGTAGTGGGCAGCCAAGCTTGCGCTTAACCTTCATTCACCAGCGAGCTTGCATGTTCTCAACATCTCGTAGATAGGCCCCTGGGGAGTGAGAGTGCTCTTGATGATGTGGACCCCGGTAACCTCCCAGTCGGGCCAGGCGGCGGGCAAGCCCTGGTTGACACTCTCCCAGTCGGGGAGTTCTCTCAAGGGCCTTCTGATACGCGCCAGGGTAAGGTGCCCGCGGAAAGGCTTATCCGACCGCCCGAAACCGGCCCGCTGCAGCGAGCTTTCCAGACTCCGGGCCAGCTCTTTCAACTGCGGCTGCTCCTCGAGGCCCAGCCAGATCACCCGGGGATTTCGTCTCGAGCCGAAAAACCCCACTTTCGAGGGAGCCAGTCCGAACGGCTCTACACTTTCTGCGGCTTCCCCGAGTGCTCCGGCCAGAGGATCGAGGTCCGCGGGATCGATCTCGCCCAGAAAGCGCAGGGTCAAGTGGATGTTGCGCGGGTCGCTCCAGCGGACACCGGCAAAGTGTCCGGAAATACCGCTGCACAAACCCTTGAGTGCGGTTCGCAGCTCATCAGGCGGCTCGATGGCGATAAAGGTTCTCATGATTTTTTCTTTCCTTTCCTGGCAGCGGGCTTTTTTTCAGCTACTATCACCTGGTTCCACCCCTTTCTTTTGGCCCTGCTAAGCGCATCATCCGCCTGCTTGATCAGCTTCTCCCCCTCGAGGTACTCTTTGGTTGTGCTCATGCCGACAGATACGGTAATGCCGATTTCGGAGCCGGGTACCTCGAATTTATGGCCGGCAATGATATCACGCAGGCGTTCGGCGACAATGAGACCCTCGTTTTGATCGGTCGCCGGCAGCAGTACGGCGAACTCCTCGCCGCCGAAGCGTGCCAGGTTGTCAGGATTGCGCAGGGTTTGAGAGACCAGTTCCGCCAGTTGACGGAGCACCTGGTCGCCTCCCTTGCGGCCCAGAAGATCGTTGATCTTCTTGAAACGGTCGATATCCAGCAGCAGCAGGGTCAGCGGGTGTCCGTATCGCCCGGCGCGATCGAGCTCCTCATCCAGCAGGCGGCGAAAATAACTGGAGTTGTAAGTCTGGGTCTGCTCATCAAAAATGGACATCTTTTTCATGCGCTCCGAAGAGCGAATGAGCTCGTCCTCGAGACGCTTGCGCTTGGTAATGTCTGTCAGTATGCCCTGTACGAACCGTGTTCTCTCACTACCGGTCTCCGCAGCCAGTTCGAGACTGGCCTCGAGCCATATCTTCCGGTTCCCCAGGGTAATTCCTGAGAAAACGAAATTCCGCACCCCGCCCTCGCGAAAAAGAATCTCCATCAGTTCATACTTCTTTTCGCGATCCCAGAAAAAGACCTCGAAGTTCTTCTTGCCCACCAGTTCCCCTGCATCCGGATAGCCGAACAATTCCACGATATGCCGGTTGACAAAGAGCAGGTCGCCGGCCACGGTCATCTGGAAAACCCCCACAGGCAGAGCTTCCACCAGGTTGCTCAGACGTTCGCCTGTCTCTGCCAGCCGCTGCTGAAGGACTTTCTGGCTGGTGATATCCTTGAAAAAAACCCGGACCACCGGCTGGTGGCTCTCGGGCAGCAGGCCCTCGCTCAAGCTCAGGTCGAAAAAATTGCCGGGCAGACCGTAGAGTTCGACCTCGAAACGCTCGGCCAGGCAAAAATACTCGCGAGAATACGCCGCCGGACGGGTCTCGATGGTGATGTCGCGAAACGTGGCTTCGGAACCATAGGAGTAAAGCGAGAAAAATTCTTGCCCCAGACCGTAGAGCGGGTTTATGTCGGTCGCCTCCAGCATGCGTTTATCATCCAGATACAGTTCGAAGTGTCCGCCGAGGCGCAGGATTTTGACTTTATAGTCGCGGTCCGGTTCGAGGCTTTGCAGGTTTTTGGTAATGGTCTTCCGCTTTTTCTGGATCTCCATGCGGCGGTTGCCGGCCGCTCCGATGCCGATAAAGTAGCCCTCGCAGTACGGGTAACGGCCGTCGGCCCCGTCCGTGCCGCTTAAAATCGCCGAAAGGTCCCGAATGAGCTTGTCGGCGGCGGGAGTGTGGATGGTGAAACTTATGCGCAGGTCCTCATCCGCGCCCCCGACCGGCTGGGCCAGGGTGAGAAAACTGTCGTGTTCGCCGCGCTCCGAAACCAACCGTACTTCTCCCGGGCCGAGAATCCAGGACCCGCTGCCGGGAAAAATAAACCAATCGTTACCGATCTTTTCCCCCTTACAGGGCCCGCGGTAACACTGTTTCCACTGCCCTTGTTCGCTGAATTGGGTCGCCAGAATTTCGCGCCGACGCTCCAGCGATTTTCCGATCGGCTCCCACGAGCTTTCTTCCAGCAGCCTTGAGATCGGCTCACCGCAGTAATCCTCGATGTCCCCGACCAGATCGCTGAAAGCACCGGTATAATCCACTACGTAGTACTGGCGATCGAGGAAAAGCAGCGGCATTTCCTCCAGGTCGAGCAGGTCGTCATGGGCTTTGCTCAGCACCTCGCTGCGCTGACGGGCTTGGGCCAACTCGCTTTCGAGAGCGGCCAGGCGTTTTTTGAGTTTTTTAAACTCTGGGTCCATCTCTTTTCCTCGCGGCACTCTGGCCGAGGCCGATGACCCCGGAGACTTCCCGGAAAAATCCGGCAAATCGATAAAGCTCTCAGCTTGAAATAGATTATACCTTAATAACTTCCGGAATGTCAAATAATTAGTTCCTGCCTGCCGTTGATCGGCGGATACTGCAACTAGCCAGGCAGTACTATCTGTTGACAAGGCCCAAGAGGATTGTTCGCAGTTTATCGATAGATCAGATATATAAATTTGAGGATATTCTCTCTGAATAGAAAAGGTGTCATATACCGGTTTCAGAGATAGCCGGACAATCTTACTTATTTTCAGCCGGGCGCACGGCAGGTCCCGACTCGGATTGCCGGTTCTTGAGAATGGAGGAATACGGAGCATTCGGTGGTTATTATACCTTTTGCCTTGCACAAAGAATATGAATAGATTATTTTAGTCGAAATTATTCACAGCCTGGCCGAACCTTAGCCATGAAAGATGTTAAATGGATTTTGTGAAATTTGGCGATGTACAGCTAAGCCGCTTCATTCTCGGAAGCAATCCGTTCAGCGGGTTCTCTCATCAAAATCCCGAAACGGACCTGCGAATGATGCGCTTCTATACCACCGGAAGAATAAAAGAGACCCTTCGCCAGGCGGAGAGTCTGGGAATCAATACCCTGATAGGGCGCACGGATCACCATGTAATGCGTTTTCTCCTCGAGTACTGGGAGGAAGGAGGCCGGATCCAGTGGTTTTCCCAGACATGTCCGGGTGTGGGACCATATGAAATGTGTATAAACAGGGCGATAGAGGGCAAAGCCAAAGCCTGTCACATACACGGCGGGGTCATGGACAATCTATTTGCGCAGGGGAAAATTCAGGATATTATTCCAGCGGTAGAGATGATCCGGGAAGCCGGAATGCTGGCGGGAATCGCCGGGCACAATCCGGAGGTAATCAAGTGGGCGGAAGAAAACCTCGAGGTGGATTACTACATGTGCTCGTATTACAACTCGGAGTCCAGGGATGAAAGAGAGGAACACGACCCGGAAGCTGAGGAGTTATTCCTTGATAAAGACAGAAAAATAATGACAGAATTGATACAAAAACTCTCTAAACCGGTCATTCACTACAAAATTATGGCCGCGGGGAGGAACGATCCCGCCCAGGCGATTAGCTATGCCAAAGAGCGCATGCGCCCGTCTGACGCGGTATGCGTGGGAATATATTGGGAAAATTCTCCTGAAATGCTGGAAGAAGATGTGAGACTTTTCCTTGCAAAATCATAAAAATGCTGTAAAATTATAGGTGGAAGCAGGGGAAGCTTGCCTGCTATGTTCTATTGCGGTTGGCCGCAAGGACTGTTAATCTTCCGAGTGGCCGGTGTTTTTTTTCAACTTTGCACAAAGGAGTACCGTAAGATGGCCCGGGGAAAAGTAAAGTGGTTCAATAACTCCAAGGGTTACGGCTTTATTGAACAGGAAGATGGAGATGATGTATTCGTCCATTATTCCGCTATTGTCGATGACTCTAAAGGGTTTAAAACCCTCCGCGAGAACCAGGAAGTGGAATTCGATATCGTGGAAGGACCGAAAGGCCTGCAGGCCGCGGATGTCAAACCCCTTGGAGAGGAGAAAGAGCAAGTCAAAGAGGTGAAAGAGGTGGTGAAGGAGGAGGAAGAGGAGGAGGAGGAAGAAGAGGAGGAAGAGGAGGAGGTGAAGGAAGAGGAGGAGGTGAAGGAAGAGGAGGAGATAGAAGAGAATGAAGAGGAAGATAAGGAGGAAGATTAATAAACCAGCAAACAAGGGCTTTACCCCCGGCAAGACAGACTTGCCGGGGGTTTTTTTATGGGGAGCAGAGGTCGCGGATATCACATACCACCGGGGCTGCACACCAACTCTCCCTACCTCCTCTCCGTTATTCTCTCGCTCAACACTCGCACGTCCTCTCTCAGGTCGGTGATCTCCTGTAGGATTATTTCCTGCTTAGCCTGGAGCTCTTTCAACTGGATGGAGGTCTCGATCTCCAGCTTGTGGATCTTCTCCTGCTGCCGGCCGTGGAGCCTCTGCGTCCAGTAGAATTGCCCGGCTCCCACTGAGACCAGCACGCCCAGCAGGCCCACGACCAGCACAACCAGGCCTTTGTGCGCCCGGCTCCTGGCAAAGTCCCAGATATCCTTCCGGTAATCCTCGCAGTCTTCCCTGGCGAGAAAAACCCTGCCGCACTCCGAGCGCTGTTTCAGAAACTCGTAGCTAAGTTTATTACGGTTGTCAGCCATCTAAAGCTTCCTGCCTTTTAACCGGACCGGGGAACCTCAGTGCGGGACAATTCAACCGGACAAGCGCATCCCCCGCCCGGGGTAAAATCAGTGGTTTTTTCTTTTTATTGTCTGCCCCCGGAGCTTTCAACCGACAAGAGGCGCCTTCAGGATCGGCGCCGGAACAGCCTCAAGCCGGTCGATCATTACTGGCCTGTCAGCGGTATTGCCTTGACCTGGATGTCCGGAAAAGACTCCTTGAGCAAATTAAAGGCAACCGTATCCAGATGGGTATCGGAGATGTAGCCGAATATCGTAAACTGCGGATTATTGACAATAATCAGCCCCATCCGCGAATCCGCCCCACGAGCGGCGGCCAGTACACTGTCCGGGTGGCTGTGCTGCTCGATCACGTTACCCAGGCTGTCGGTAACCGTAACCGGCACTTTAATAAAAATCTGATAGTCGGCTGCCTGCAGGGACAGCACCTGAAACGCCCAAATCAGCAAAAGCAAACCTGGTATAATCAGCCGCTTCATTTCTCCTCCAATCCTCTCGTAAGGGCGGGTTATCGCGCTCTCACGGTATCGCCCGGCGTGAAGTATGAACTATCCGGTTTTATGTAGATTTCCAGAACTCCGCCATTATGCCAGCGCCCTATATTACCCAGCGGAACCGAAAATCCATCCGTCACGGTTGCATGGTGGGCGTGTTCGACCGCGGACAGAGCAAGCTCGTACATACGCTCATCATATCCCATATACAATGTGGGGGTTTTCAGCCCGGCCTTACCTGTTGCCGAAAGGGAAGTCCAGTTAATGCCGTCATTGCTGGCTGATGCTGTTACGGTTGTTCCCCTGCGCTGGTATCTCCAAAATACCTCATTACCTGCTCCTGCGGTAAATGCAGTCGAGTGCAAAGTGCCGGATGAATCTTCTAAATGTATACTATCTGATAAGTGATAAAACTGCCCCTCATAACCCACTGCATTGTCATAAACAAAAATGTTTGTAGCACCTGAACTGGATATTTTAACCTTGCCAGAAATATTGTAATCCTCAAAGTTACGGCCTGCCATTATGTATGAAGTAATGCCACCGCCTTCTGGAGTCATGTAGGCCAGAACCCCGCTCTCCTCTACGATCCAGCAATTTTTTGCGTTTGCCACATCCCATTCATTCACCCATATTCCCTCCATAGTCTCTCTTTGGAAGGGATTAGGTCGAGCGGCCTCTGCGTCCCTGCGCACCATCTGGATGTTGTCTATGGAGAACTGAAATTTGTGGTTTGTTGCATTACCCACAATTATAAACCATCTTATATCACCCCAATCTCCCCCTTGAGCCGACCAAGCCGACTTCGCAATTTTAATGTGATTCCAGCCTTCACTGAGGCTCGCCTTTACTGTCGAGGCGCTAAAATTATTTGAAACGTATGTAGGATAATCGGTAGAACTGAAATAGAATAACAAGCCGCCGCTCTCAAGAGAGTCGAGAAAGTTTGTTGGGATATGAGCGGCAAAACAGATGTACCAGTCACCGGCGGTATCCTGATCTGCGGCACGGGCTAAATCTATGTCTGTAAAATCAAAGTATGCACCATCGTAGCCGCCACCACCGCCTGTCACCTTAATGCTTTGGCCGTCGGTCTTATACTCGGTGGTATTGTCGGAGTGCGTAGCGGTATTATAATCGCCCCAATCTGTATAATTGCCTGTCTGTGTAATCTGCACCACACTGCGGTCGAAGTAATAATTCAGATCGAGGTTAAGGCCGCGGGCAGAGGAGATTTGTGCGGTATTCTCCCGGACCGAGTCGGCAATCGCTCCCCGAATACTGTCGGAGCGCGTGCTGTCGGCCGTGATCCGGGAGTTGACCTCAGCCAAGCTGTCTCTGCTTTGCGCTGCGGTCCAAGGCCTGCCGCTGCCGACATACTGCGCTTGTAAAACCGCCGGTAGAAAAATCACAAGACAGCCGTATTTAAACAATCTTGTCAATTGCATTTTTGCACCATGGTTAATTGGTAAAAGAATCTTCCTCACGTACGACAAACCCAGTCGAGTGATCTATGTTCACCCCGGCCGCCTGTATCACCAGGCTCGTGTCGTGATCGATCAGGACCGAGGCGGTTACCACATAGCGCGTATCGCTTTGGGTAACGGAGGCGATGTTGAACCCTGCGTCGTGATCGATGTTCTCGAGGCCGAAAATGTCAAACCTGGAGTCATGGTCCAGTTGAATAGAGGCTTGAACCGCAAACCGCGTATGGTGATCGATCAGGGGGGTGTTATAAATCGCCAGGCGGACATCGCTGTCCGTGACATTCCAGGTAATCGGGTAATCGACCTGGAAATAGAACTCGAATAATTGCTGTGCAAACTGGTAAAACATTTGCCGCTCCGCTCCCTTCCGCTCCGTTCCATTCCAGGCTATAGGCTGTCCACTCCACCCTTCTCCCCGCCAGGCTGTAGGGGAGGGGTCCTATAGCCTACAGCCTATAGCCCACAGCCTGTCCTTCCTATAGCCTACAGCCGGCTTTTCCTATAGTCTGCCTTTATCAACTTTGCATTTCCGCCCAGAAAACAGCCTCGTTCTGCCAGGACCAGACCAGCACCTTGATAGTGGTGCCGTTTCCGGGCTGATACCGTGCCATGGGAAACATAAGCTCGAGCTGGTGAGGGGAGGACAGGGCGATGTACTTGATCGTACCGTCGATCTTGATTCCGAAAGCGGCTTCGGACTCGCCTCCGCAGCGGATAGCGCTCAAGTATGTCGAGCCGTCGAAACTGTGGCTTAAAAGCTCGGTACCGGCCGCCAGCCGCACGTTGGCCCCGGTTTCATGGTCGGTGTCCGAGGTGCCGTTCTGGCCGCGAGTTACCGTGCAGGTCGTGCCGTGCGAGGTAATCAGAATGTCTTCCTCGCCCACGGTTACCACATCGTTGTCGCTGAAACAATCGGTGTCCAGGTACATTGTGGCAGCACCGAGAGAGAGCGCCTGGGCCAAGTTGGCGGCGTTGTGTGAAACCACCTTACCCCGGGCGCCTGTTTGCGCTACAGTCTGCATTTCTTCCCTGCTCCTTTCCGCTCCGCTCCAGTTGTTAGACCCCACTTCTCTCCGCCCCGGTGGTTAGTGGCTGGTAGCTGATGGCCGGGAAGGGACTAACAACTAGCAACTATCAACTAATAACTGTCTTTTAAGTGGCCTCGTTTACCGTGGCGGAGAGCCGGTGCACAAGGTCCTGCTTGTAGGCCGCGGGGGTCGAGGCCGGTACCACCACTCGCCGCCAGAGTTTTACATTCTGGTTGAAGTTCAAATTACTGAGCGAGTGCGGGGCTTCCCAGTTGCCGTCGGGACTGCCCCCCGAATCGTCGCAGTAGGTAACCCATGAGGATTCATCAGTTCCCTGAGTGTCCTGGCAGTCTATGCTGTTAGAGGAGCAGTCGTAGGCCAGCCTGAGGGCGGCCCCGTCAGAGTGCGAGGCGGCAGTGGTGTTGTTGTAGCCGCGGGTGACTGTGAGCGAGTTTGTGCCGTGGCCGGCGGTGATAAGCATTTTTTCGCTGTCCACGATGATCACGCTGTAATCGGTATCCGCAAACCGGGCCCCATTCAGAGAAATGGCGGTCTGCGAGCTGTCTATCGCGCCGTTGAGAGTTGTCTGCTCGACCGCCGCCCAAAGTTCTTTGGTTGCAGTCTCGCCGCCGGTGCCGTCCAGCGAGCTTTCATCATCCGGATTGGTGAAATCGCCGTCCTTAGATACAATCTGAGTCAGGGCCGAGTCTTCGTACAGCCGCAAAACACTCATTTGGCCTTCCCCCTTTCGTTGACCAGCAGAGTTTTCAGCTCATCGATGGTCTGCTGGCATTTGGCCGCCCGAATCGCCAGATTTCCCCGTTCGTTGCGCATGACCCGGATGCGGTCGGAAAGCTCCTGGTTCAGTTGGGCTATTTCCTGGTCTTTGTCGTTGTAGACCTGCATCGATTGTTTCATCTCGGCTTCGAGCTCGTCGATGCGGGTCTTGATTTTATCCTTCATGCCTACCGCCATGGCTGGCCTCCTTGTACGGGCGAGGCATGCCTCGCCACTACGTTGCAGCAAGAATTTTCGCTGTTTCACAACGTTGAAGCAGGGTGTTGAATTTATCTTTCAATGCGTTGAAATCGGTTTTGGTGACCGCCTCATTGAGGTTTGCAGGGTTGCCTGTGGCCGCGGATGCATCCGCGATATGGTTTCCAAGCTGGTCGGGCGTGAACGCATATAGAGTATTGTTGTCTTTCACTTTCAATTCGAGATCGGCATGATTCCAGCCGATCGCGCCGATATCGCCTGAACCGAGATACCATTTCGCATGGTTTGCCGCGTTCGGCAGGGCAAACGAAGCATCGGTGCTCGGATAGATATACCAGCCGTAAAGATTCCAGCCGTAAGTGCCGCCGACCGACAAATAATCCTGGCCGAATAATTTTATAGCACCCTGCGAAGTGCCTGCAAATTCCCACGTTCCAATTTGCACCCCCAGTACATTGTTCCCGTAGCACCTGATCTCTTCATCCCCGCTGAAGGCGCCGATCTCGATACGCTCTTCATTGCTGCTGGTTCTGGCTAGTTTCAGGTTGCCGTAAATCTCGCAGTCGCTGCCGAAAACCGTATCCCCGTTGAGGGTGATTTTGCTGCCTGCGATGTCGATCCCCTCGGCAGAGACATTTATGGCGTTGATCACCCCGTTTTTTTCCACTCTCAGCTCGATATCGGCCTGGTTTACGCTCACCTGGGTCAGGGTGCTGTTTACCGAGCTGGAAAGGTAGGCGGTCCCGGCCCTCTTGTGTTTTCTATAGGGACTTGTCGCACTTACAGTCGAAGCGTTGCCGCTGTGGTCATAGGCGGTAACCCGGTATTGCCAGTCGGTTTCCAGCTCGGTATCGTCAACCATATGGTGATAGGTGGTCGCCTGGTAATGGGGGGCCAACACCTGCCATGAGCCACCGTATTCCCTGCCTTCGATCTTGAAATAGGCAAAATCCGCATCTGTCGGTTCGCTGATATAGATCCTGTTTGAGCCGACCATATTGTCGACCGTGATAGTCGGCTGGTCGGGCGGTGTGGTGTCCTCGGTCAACTGCACGGTAACAGGGGAGCTCCAGGCGCCCGGCACGTTGTTCTTGCCCACTGCGCGGACACGGTACTGGTAGTACCAGCCCGGTTTAAGCATGCGGTCCGTGTTGTCGTAGTAGAAAGTGGCCGGCGCGGGCAGGGATGAGTCCTCCTGCTTGATAGTGTAATCGGTCAGCCGCTCCCAGTCCGACCAGTCGGTCTGGCCCTGTCCCCCGTCATCGTGCCGCTGGAGTTCGTAGCGGTCTACCAGGTCTTCCTCGCCCGGGTAAGCGTTGATTTTCAGAGTGATCGAAAACCCGTAGTGCGGTCCTATGGGCACCCGGGAAATGAGCGGATAGGTGCCGCCTTGGGAATCGAACGAGGGCGCGTTCAAAACCCGCGTGGAACTCATGATCTCGAAATTGACCTGGCGTTTGGCTGAGGCCATCTCACCCTGGATGCCCCAGGCGTTCACCGCAGCAATAGTCATCTGGTGCATCTTACGCAGGAAGGGGTTTTCCGCCGGATAAACAAAAGCCTCGCTGCGGCTCAGATTCGCGCTAAACGAGCCGACAAGATTCCACCGCAGGTTTTTCCAGTTGAAGACATTGTAGCTCGCGGCACCGGAAACCTGATTGCTCACCCAGACTTCGATCCCGCCGGGGACAGGATTCAGTTCCCAGTCGTTCGTACCGGGCGTGCCCGGAGCCTGGATGGTTACCGGAACATTTTCATGGGTGACCATGGAGGAAGCCCTGCCGTCCCGG
>CAZSTM010000061.1:0-12578 GCA_964609635.1 uncultured Gemmatimonadales bacterium | reverse complement strand
TGCGAGAAAGAGCGAGGCGCTCAAGGTCAGGATTACCGTAAGGGGCATACTGCGGATGAAGTCACCGACCCTTCCCGGCATCAGGGCAATCGGCAGGAAGGCCAACGCGGTGGTAACTGTGGCACTAAAAATCGGCCAGGCGACCTGAGTTGTACCCCGGATGGCGGCCTCCTTGAGATTCGCCCTGCCCCATTTCAAATGGTGGCCGATACTTTCGGTTACCACTACCGAATTGTCCACCAGAAGACCCAGGGCCACGACCAGTCCGGTAATCGTTATCTGCTGTAGTCCGAAACCGAACATGTCCACGAATCCGAGGCCGATCAGGAAAGACGACGGAATAGCTATCATGATTATTATTGCTGTGCGTACGCTGATCGCCAGAAAAATCAAGATCCCCACCAGGACGATTCCTTGGACCAGGTTGGAGAAAAACACATTTATCCTTTTTTTTACATTCCGGGACTGGTCGAAGCCTAGTTCGAGGCTTACCTCCTGGGGTAGAGAAGCTCTCATTTCAGGCATGAGATTTTTAACGGCCGAGGTGATCTCGAAGATGTCACTGCCTTCTTTCTGTGTGATCGGAAGGAATAAACAGCGTTTCCCGTTAAACCTTGTTTTGTAAAAGTGGTCTTTATAGCCGAACGAGACCTCGGCCACTTCTTTTAGATGCAACGGCGCGCCGCCCATTACTGCGATAATTGTGTTTTCGATCTCTTCCTGATTCTGGTAATCGCCGGAGGTCTGGATGTTGAACCGGCGGCTGCCGAGATCGAGATAGCCGCCGGGGATGTTCGCACTGCGCGAAGCAATCGCATTGAACACCTGTGTCAGGGGGATTCGATACAGGGTCAGTTTTTCCAAGTCAAGGTCGACCGATACTATTTCTCCCGGATAACCTTCGATCTCAACGGATTTAACCCCGTTAATACGTTTCAGGGTATTTTTCATACCATCTGCCAGGTCATACATTTCTCTATAGGATGAGGTTTCGGAGACCAGGGCAAGCTGCAGGATGGCGACATCGGAAGTGTCCCACTTCCTCAAAAAAATTTCATATATTTCTTTTGGCAGGCTGGGCCGGACCTCGTTCATTTTTTGTTGGACTTCTTCGAATTTACGGTCGGGGTGTTCTCCGGCTGCGAATTCGATTAGCATCATTACAAGCCCGTTCTCGATCTCGACCGTAAATTTCTTGATGTTCTCGATCTCGTAAAGAGCCTCCTCCAGGGGATCGACAACCATACTCTCGAGGTCGATGGGTGAGACGCCGGGATAAACCACTACTATAGTTACTCCCGGTGGTTTGATCGTAGGGTCTTCGGAAGACGGCATCCTGAGAATGCCATAAATACCCATACAGATAAGTATAATGAAAGCGAGAATGGTAAAATGAGGATTGTTGACGGCGATTTTTGTAAGATTCATATTATCATTTTCCCGACTTGTGAATAAAATCAATGTCAAGCGGCTGGAAAATTTAACTCAGTACGCCTTCGAAGCCTCACGGGTCGATAGCTTTGCCGGGTATCAGTTTAATCCTGCTTTTATCTCTGAGGTAGAGCGCTCCCTCGGTGACCACTTCCTGGCCTGTAGAGAGTCCCTCCAAGACTGCGGTCTTCTCACCGAAGAGAGCGCCAAGCCTGACCAGCTTGCGTCGTACGATCTCTCCCTGCCTGATAAAAACGAAAGCTCGGTCGGCCTCGGCATCGATCAAGGCGTCAACCGGAACCACCGGGACTCGCCGAAGATTATGCGAGTAGATTTCCGCACAGC
The DNA here is from genome assembly GCA_964609635.1 of uncultured Gemmatimonadales bacterium. Taxonomy (GTDB): domain Bacteria; phylum Gemmatimonadota; class Glassbacteria; order GWA2-58-10; family GWA2-58-10; genus JAFGTO01. The sequence goes on along the minus strand of CAZSTM010000061.1, from coordinate 10,802 downwards.
CGATCATCCCGGTGAGCAGGCGTACATCTGTTTCCAGGATGGTCAGTTCGATCTCGAACATGCCGCTGTTCGTGCCCGCCGGCGTTTCGCTAAGGACTGCTGAGAAATGACGATCTCTAAAAGTGTCAAATCGAACCACGGCTGAATCTCCCAGAGCCAGATACAGGACATCCCTGTCGCTTACACCGACACGAAGGACATGCTCCGCCTCTGAACTGGAAAACACAAAGACCGGCTTACCCGCGGGTACCAGCTCGTTTTCTTCAACCAGTCTTTTCAGAATTACACCTTCCGAGGGAGCCTTAATCGAGGAATGAAGAAGGTTGTAGCGGGCTATCTTGAGTTCCGCCGAGGCGTTTTCAAAAGCGCTGGTGGCATCCTGGAGTTGTTCGGTAGTCGCCACACTGTCACGATAAAGATTTCGGATTCTTTCCAAATCGCGCTCGGCTTTTTCACAAGCGATTTCGGCTTGAGTCAACCGAGCCTCAATTTCAGTCAGGTTCAATTCCGCCAAAACCTGTCCTTTTGTTGCCTGATTACCTTCTTCGATTGGAATTTTGTCGACAATGCCCCCGATTTTAAAACTCAATTTCATTTGTTTGCTGCTTGCAATGACACCGCAGGCTCTTACTACTCTAGGTATCTCTTCCTCGACCACCTGGACCAGGCGTACCGGAACAGGTGGTGCAGGCACGACTTCTACCTCTTTTTTTGGTGAACAGGAAGCAAAGCATGCCGTGGTGAGAGTAGCCAGGCCGATCAGCCAAGCTGAACCAGGCATTCGCATTGTAAACCTCCGGAAGTTCTTTCTTGGCGGGTGAGGAACCAGTTCCAGTTAATGGGCCGATTAAAGGTTTTCCAATTCATAAGCCGAGACAGCCAGCTTTATTTCCGATAGTCTGATAAAGTAATCGTATAGAGTAATCGACTCCTCGATCCGGGAGGAGATTAGAGCCGTCTGAGCGTCAAGATATTCGATCTGCGAGGCCAGCCCTTGCTCGTACTTTCTGGCTACCATTCGGAAATTCTCACCGGCCGATCGGCTGGCAAGCCTGGACACACTCAACATCCGGAATGCGGAATTGAGATTATCGAGGCTTTTTTTCACCTCCAGCTCTACCTGCCTTTGAGCCTCGACCAGGGCGTTTTCAAGTTTGCTAAGCTCCAGGCGGCTCCGGGACAGTCTGGCCTTATCTGTGAAGCCGTTGAAAAGGTTCCACTGGAATACACCAGAGATTACCCAGTAGTCGTCACGTCCCGTAAAACTGTAAGACTCTCCCTGGAAACCATAGTCGGCAACCAGGGCAAAAGAAGCCAGAAAACCGCCTTCGGCAGTCTTGACAGAATGCCGTGCGGCATTCTGCGCGGCTTTCAGACTCTTGATTTCCTCCCTGTATTCCAAGGCCAGGGTTTTTATAGCTTCCATATCGATTTGCGGAGCCTGCAAAGGAGGGACAATGCTGTCAACGATCACTTCAGATTCAAGCGGACGGTTAAGCAGGAAATTAAAATGGTTGCGGGCTAAATTGCTGGTATTAATGGCCGCCACTCGCTTTTGTTCCAGGTGGTGATTTTGGGTTTCAGCTCGGTAGAGAGCATCGCGGGTGAGCTTTCCGGCTTGGAATAAGCTCCGGGTTACCCGAAGATTCTCCTCCTGCAGTTTTAAACTTTGCTCATAGTTTTCGACTATTTGGAGTGTTTTCAGGTAGGTGAAGTAGGAGATCTCGATTTCATTTATCAGGTGATACTTGAAAGCAGCCAGTTCGGCCCGACTTGCAGCCGCCAGATCATGCGTTGCTCGATAGTTGTGAAAAAGTTGCGGGTTGAATATCTGTTGAACAGCCCTGAGCCTGGTCTCTTGTTCCTTTCTCCTCAAAAACGGAACTTGCTGATTGGGTATATCTGTCGGGAAGCGGTTTTCAGAGAGAAGCTCATTGAGCGTACGATAGATCGGATTTGCCAGATCGCCGGTCGAGATGTCGATCAGTCTACCGCCGCCTGCGCGACTATAGCGGGCGCTGAAATCGATCGAAGGAAGAAAGAATCCGCGAGATTCTTTCAATATCTCCAGACTCTGGCGATAAGACAGTTTCTTTCTCTGCAAGGCTAAGTTGTTCTCTATCCCTTGCCTGATGTATAGATTCAGGGAGGGACAGGCAAAACTATCCAACTCTGAGCCCGGGCAGATAGAAGGACAAAGCAGGATCGAGAACAGAAGGACAAACCGATACATAATGACTCCTTGAGTGAACTTCTTATCTGAAATAGATCCAGAAATGATGGGAGTTTTTAGCCGGAGCTGACTCCGGAAGCTCTCCTTTTGGCCGGATTCATGTTTGCTCTCGGAATAAAAGCGGTTCTGTATAAGATTTTGCATTTTCAAGCATCAGCTTGATCTAGAAAGAACTAGGGCCGTGATACATGGATACAATATTGGACTTAGGGAACATACATCGCAGATTTTTTAGCATACCTTTGACGTTAACTTAATTGGAAAGATAGGCAAAAGGCTGTACGCAAATCAGGTTGTTGACTCTGACCTGCCATCAAGGACGGTACCACTAATTGTGAGTGGTTTGGGAACCCCGGTTTTTTTGTCCGCTATACAGAATTTTCTGACATTAGCCTGATATCACATCAAAGTGATTGTGCTCTTATCCCTAGCGCCATAGAGTTTGTATCTGGTGATTATTGGCAAGTTCGCCATCCTGGTATAGATTCCATAGTATTTTGGCCACCACATCGGAAGTAGCAGATCGCTTCATATCATAAACCAGGTATCCCAATTCGTCAATAAAGAAACGTTTTCCAAGGTTAATCTTTTTCTAGAGGTTGAAGATGTTTTAAACAACAGATGCCCCACTACAAGAAGGTGGTGGGGCATCTGTACGTCGTCAGAACAAGTGGGACAATAACTGCTAATAAAATTTCCACTTAATGATAAGAGAATAAACTATTAATAATTGTGCCGGCACGGTTGCTTCTTTTACATATATGCGCAAAGGCTATCGTAAAAACCTCTGAAGACCGCCAAGCCAGCCGGCGACATCGGGTCCGTATTGCTTGCTGGTGGTGGCTGAAAAAGCGAAGCAGCTGGCAGAGGTCAGCCTGGGTCCGCCGGAAGCGCCGTCGAAACCATCGTTGGTACCTGCAGCATCCTGGCTCCAGATGCCCGTCTGGGAGAGGTTAAATGCTTGCCTGGGGAAATCCTCATAGATCACTACGATATCATCCGGCATAACCGCAGAGCAGCAACCGTTCAGCATGATGACAAATTCTTTAAAGCCGTCGAAATCGAAATCGATCAGGATGTTCCAGGTTGCTGAGGTAAAAGGCTGGCTGCTGCCGGTGAGAGCCAGGGGCGGCCCGTCTATGCGAAGCCGAAAGTAAAAGATGAAGCCCCCTGAAAAATAAAAGAACGAGGACTGGTCATTGTTGGGGCCGGAGGAGAAATCAACGTGTGGGGTAGGTGTGGCAGATTTCGAAAAATCGGCTGAGCGCCTTGCATCCGCTTGAATTGCGCCCAGCCGAGTATATGATTGGGAGGTTAAACCTGCCGGCCAAGGTGCGGGATAACCAGGTGGGTCCTGATAAGATGTTAAAGCCAGGCAGAGATTTACAGCCAGAAAGGTCGACCATACAATAAATGAAAGAAGCACTTTCATATTATTGTATCTAAAAAGCCTTGTTGAAGCTAGACCGGATATCTCATTCCGCCGGATTAATATTCATTACCTCATATATTTATATATTTTCCTTTCTTTGGTATTCTTTAATTTCCGTTTTATCGATTTTAAGTTCACTGCCTGCTGTTTGTCTGCTGTAAAATTGAAACTGCACTTTTTTGTCCCTTCCCTCGTTCTGAGCCGTTTCCAGAGCCTTCTCGGCCAGATCAAGAAATTTATCTGAAGGTATCCCTTGCGTTTTATCCCAGGTTACGATGCCCATGCTGAGAGTCACTCGGGTTAAAACGGATTTCCGCCGAGACATCGATTCGAGAGCGACTTTTTCCTTGAATTCAATTGGCAGGGGAATCTGCCTTACCTGTCCCATGATGTCATCCGTCAATACCTGGACTTTGTCTTCATCGATGCCGGGAAGTATCAGAATTAATTTATCGCTGTTTGAGGAGATGACTATACCCTTGTTTCCAACCACTTGATACACAATCTCCCTGACTCCCTTGATTAGCCGATCTCCTACTTGCCAGCCATATTCCATATTTAATATTTTCAAATAATCTATATCAAGATAAACCAACGAAAAAGGCAAAGACTTTCTTCTGGAATATTCCAGCCCGGCAACCAGCCTTTCAAAAAGGTGTTTATAATCGAACAAATAATCAGAAATCGATTTAGCGGAGGTCAACTGCTCGAGTCGCTCATTCAGTCTTCTAATTTCGAGCGTGGCCTTGGTGCGGGCGCATAAGGTAATAATATCCAGGGGTTTCGCCAGAAAATCATCCGCTCCGCATTCATAGGCCTGGGCTTTGTTTTTTATATCCGCCAGATCGGAGATAACGATTATCGGAATATCTGTAAACTGGTCTACTTTCTTAATATATTCGCAGGTCTTAAAACCATCCATATTCGGTAGCTGAAGGTCTATGAGGATTAGATCCGGCAGATGTTTTCTTACTTTTTCAACCGTCTCTTTGCCGTCATTGGCGGTGATAATGTTCCTATAGCCTATTTTATTCAGACTGGATCGAATCAGACTTCTGACATTCGGTTCATCGTCCGCAATTAAAATAAGCTCATCGGACATTTTGTTCTTATCATTTTCAACCATTCTATCCTTCTCATTCGACCAAGGAAACAAGGATTTTACCACCTTCTTTGCGATAGGTTATTTTATTTTCTCTAGCGAGCCAGCCTAATGCCTGGTACACAACGACTGATTTCTCATTCAGGATTTTCGGGAGTCCAGCTATATTAACTTCCTCTCTGTCGCTCAATAATTGCCAGATTCTCCCAGCAGTTTCACCGATTTCGGTAAACATTTTTTTCTCCTTTCAGGTTTGATTTTTTTGGTTATTCCGCGTATATATGGTACAGAAATCGGTTTGAAATTTCAAACGTGATCCTCAATGATTCATTATAACACACCCAACTAATTTTTTAAAGGTGTGATTATGAAATATTTAATGGTTTTATCAGTACTGACAGTAATATTTTGCATGGAAGGCAGTGCTGAAAGCTTCTCCAACAAATCTCTAATCGTTGCGGTAAAGCAATCTCCACCCTTTGCCATCAAACATGATGAGAACGCATGGAGCGGCTTGGCTGTAGACCTATGGGACGATATCGCTGAAGAACTCGGTTTGAAATATGAATTTAAGGAAATGACACTGGAAATGATTCTTAACAATTTAGCCGATGGCTCTGTCGATGCAGCGGTGGGAGCATTCACGGTTACCGCGGAACGTGCACGAGTTTTTGATTTTACACATCCTTTTTATATCTCCGGACTTGGTATTGCAGTTCAATATACTCAGAGAAAAGAATGGTTAAATACCATAGCGAGCTTTTTTTCTTATAAATTCTTAAGCGCAGTCGCTGTGCTTATGCTTGTATTACTGCTGGCGGGAGTTGCAGTCTGGTTTTTTGAAAATAAAGACAATCCGGACCAATTTGGCTCAGGCTGGCTGAGAGGAATAGGTTCAAGCTTATGGTGGTCTGCTGTTACTATGACGACTGTAGGGTATGGGGATAAAGCCCCTAAAACTTTCTGGGGTCGGTCTGTTGCGATAATCTGGATGTTCACTGCGGTTATCATAATATCCGGTTTTACTGCAGCGATTACCACTGCATTGACAGTCAGTCGGCTTGAATCGAAAATAAAAGGACCCAACGATTTACCCAACGTGAGAGTAGCAACCTCCCCGAAGTCCACCAGTGAAAATTATTTGCACAAATATCATATAAGCTATCTTCTGTATGATACTCCACGAGATGGTTTAGAAGCGCTAGTAAGAGATGAGATTGACGCTTTTGTTTATGACTCCCCGATAATCCGGTATCTTGCCAGCAATGAGTTGAAAGGAAAGGTTCAGATACTTGCAAAAATATTTAATCGTCAGGATTATGCATTCGCCTTCCCTGAAAACAGTGATCTGCGCATTGCAGTTAACTTGTTGCTCCTTGAAAAAATACATGATCCGAAGTGGCAGGACATACTGTATGAATATCTGGGAGCAGGCAGTTTTTATTGAATCAAGATGGGTTACTCTTGGTTGATCTCAACCAATATTTTGAGAACTATTCCCTGTTTAGAACTCGAAAAGATCGGTTGTCGAATTTTCTTAAGTTTCCTTTTGATTGGAAGCTCGATTTTCTCTTGCCAAAGAATCCAGGAAAAATCAAACTTAATGATTGAAGTGCTTTTCTTAAGGAAAAGGTTATGTGGTCTCTATTAAGCGAATCTAAAGGTTTTTTGCGTATCCTTATCATAATCATGGTAGCCGCAGGTGCACACCTGCTGGTTATGGTTACACGACATTTGGGAAATAAAGTTTTATCCTATCGGTATACCTTGACTCTATCAATGGTAAGAACGGTTTTGAGTTTCTTTATAAGTACGCTGATTTTTGTGATGTACTTCGTCGCACTTGGCCTGATTCTAAAGGAATTTGGTATTTCTCTGACTGCTTACTTTGCAAGTGCTTCTGTAATTGCTCTGGCTGTCGGCTTTGGCTTACAGGGGCTTGTCCAAGATGTAGTAACTGGATTAACTATTGTATTTTCGAAGCTGTTTTACCTGGGTGACATGGTTGAGATTGCCGGACAAACAGGAATTGTCAAGAATTTTGGGGTGCGTTTCACAGTATTAGTTAACTACATGGGGGCGGAGATTTTCATTCCGAACCGTACGATAAACAATGTGGTCAATTATCCAAAGGGTTATATACATGGCATTGCGGAAATCCAGCTTCCCTTTGATCGCGAACTCACCAAATCTCTAGAAGAGTGCGTTGAAAAAAATATGAAAGCAAATTATGAACGATTCCCAGGAATCCATATAAAGGCTCCTTCTATTGAAGGTAAGTATAGAACCGTTTCAGAAAAGGAGTTCCTTAAAATAAAATTTCGCATTTGGCCCGGGCAGGGAGCTACCTTGGAAAATAATTTCAGACGGGAGCTGATCGAATCATTGAAAACCATTGATCCTAATTTCTCAGATTGGATGATTGTTCTTAATTATGAAGTCGAGAAGAAGAAAACTTCGCTCCGATAGAAGTTATCTCAAGGCGGTCAACAAAAATTGAAATTTTATTATGCGGGATAAAAAATTATGCTGCGCAGATCATTATCATATCTTTTGCCTTTATTTTTATTGCTGCCATCACCGGAGTGGGCGCAGATAGTAAATGTTGCGCCAAATTTGGCCACAGAAGATCCTGAGGGTTTTTCGCTAGAATTGAAGACGTCTATAGAAGCGAAGACGGGAAATACCGACAGCCGCTCATTGAACGGGGTGGTTGTCGGCAGGTTCCGGCATGACAAACATCACTTATTATTTCTAAAACAGGCGTATACGAATCAGTCGATGGTGTTCCCAATGACAAGGCTGTTATGGAACATCTCAGATATCGGCATGATCTGAAAAAATGGCTCGCCAACGAGGTATATATTCAACATGAATACAATAAGTTCAGGCGTCTCAACGTTCGGGCGCTGGCAGGTATGGGCCTGCGGATGATTGTTTTTGCAAAACCGAATTTCACCATATCTTTTTCGCCGTCTTATATGGTCGAATATGAAGAGCTCGATAAGGGAGTGGATGAGTCAGGTCAGAGGCTGGCCGATGCCGGTGAAACAGATACCAATCAAAGATTATCCAATAACCTTGTTGCCAATTTGATAATAAATAAAAGATTGCAGATTATCTATACAGCTTATTATCAGCCCTATATTAATGATTTAAAGGACTTCAGGATTCTAAGCGAGTTATCACTTTCGGTACCGCTTATCAGCCGACTTGAAATTGAGATCTCCACATCGATTGCCTACGACAGGCGCCCACCTGCACAAGTTGAAAATTTGGATACTGGTTTTAATAATGCTCTGGGCTTAAGCATTAAAGTCTTTTAGCAGTTGTCAATTACAAACCGACGGATATTATCATCCGGCCCGAATTAAACACTTCTTTATACCAGTCAGTTTAAGAAAGTTTTTTATTCGAGGTTACTGGAGCAGAAAGATGAAATACGAATTAAAAACCAATACAAACCTTAAACTGTCTCCCGGCACCGATAAAAAACTCGGTGCGACTTTAGAGGGCGACGGAGTTAACTTCGCGCTTTTCTCCCGATACGCGAAAGAGGTTTTTCTACTTCTTTTCGATACACCGCAGGGAAAGCCAACCCATATAATCAGGATCGATAATCGCAGTGAAAATGTCTGGCATGTATTTGTTCACGGTATAAAGGCAGGACAACTATACGGCTACAAAGTTAGGGGGGATTACATTCCGGGAGCCGGCATGCGGTTCAACGAGCATAAGCTGCTTATCGACCCCTATGCCAAGTCTTTGACTGGAAAATGCAATAATAAGGACAATCTACTGCTCGCCTATCAGGTGGATTCGCCGGAGAAAGACCTTGTCCAGGATGAGAGGGATAATACTCATCTGGTACCCAAATCTGTCGTCGTTGATGATTCATTCGACTGGCAGGATGACAGGAAACCGGGAATACCTCTCAACGAAGCGATAATCTACGAAGTGCATCTGAAGGGGTTCACCGCTGATCGTACATCCGGAGTTAAAGATCCGGGTACATATACGGGCTTTATAGAAAAAATACCGTACCTGAAAGACTTGGGTGTCAACACCGTCGAATTGCTTCCGGTCCAGCGATTCTTGGTTCGGGACAGCCTTGCAAGCAAAGGATTGGCCGAATACTGGGGGTATAACACAATCGCCTTTTTTGCGCCCGAATTGTCATATAGTACTCAGAGATGGCTGGGCTGTGAAGTTGAAGAATTCAAGACTCTTGTGCGCGAGCTCCATAAAGCGGATATAGAAGTAATCCTGGATGTGGTTTACAACCACACCGGCGAAGGCAACGAACTAGGCCCCACTGTATGCTTCAAGGGCATCGACAATCCAACATATTATTCTCTCAGCGGCTCTGAAGATGAACCATACCGTTATTACATCAACGACACAGGCTGTGGCAACACGTTCAATGTGGAGAATCCTCCTGTGATGAGACTGGTGATGGATTCGCTTCGCTACTGGGCAGATGTGATGCATGTGGACGGGTTCAGGTTTGATCTCGCCTCGATCTTAACCCGGGTTAAGGGCGATTTCAACCATGAATCAGCTTTCTTTGCCGCTGTTTCTAAAGACCCGATCTTGAAAAAGGTGGAGCTGATAGCCGAACCCTGGGACCTTACAACTTACCAGGTCGGCAACTTCCCCAAAAGATGGTCGGAGTGGAACGGAAAATTCAGGGATACTGTGAGAAAATATCTCAAGGGTGATTCCGGACAGTTGAAGGAGTTGGGTCGGAGATTGACCGGCTCGGCGGACTTGTACGGTGATGATGGAAGGACTCCCTGCAACAGTGTTAATTTTATCACCTGTCATGATGGGTTTACCCTGTGGGACCTGTACTCCTATAACAGTAAACACAATGAGGCGAATCTCGAAGACAACAGAGACGGCACAGATGACAACAACTCGTGGAATTGCGGGATTGAAGGAGATACTGAGGATAATAATATCATACAATTGCGGAAAAAAATGATAAAGAACGCCCTGTGCTGCTTGATCTTTTCTTCGGGAACTCCGATGTTGCTCAGTGGTGACGAAATATTGAGGACTCAGCAGGGGAACAATAACGCCTACTGTCAGGACAATCAAATAACCTGGTTCAATTGGGAATACGTAGAGAAAAATAGAGATATTCTCGAATTCTGTAAGAAAGCAATCGCTTTTCGCCAGCGATATACTGTATTGCAGATGTGTAAATTCCTATCGGGAAAAGACCGTGATAAAGATAATGTGCCGGATATTGTTTGGTTTGGAGACAATCTGGAAAAACCTTCCTGGGAGGATCCGGAATCCAGAGTTCTCTGTTATCAACTCGACGGGAGCGAGAAACCCTCAGAGCTTGGGAATTATCATCTGTTTTACATTTTGAATGCGGATATTAACGGACGGACGATAAAGCTTCCACAATACGAAAAAATAAAATGGCACCGGGTAGTTGACACCACCTTTCAGAGCGGCGATGATTTTCTTCCGCCCGGCAAAGAAGTGCTGTTGAACCCACAGGATCACTACCAAATCGACCCAAGAAGTGTAATTGTACTTTTGGGGAAATAACAGCCATAATGCTGGACATATCGGGGAAAAGGCGCCCGGCGGAGTTTGCCGCTCACAGTACTTCTTCTCCGGTCGCTTCGCTACCTGCACGGCAGTATTGTGAAGAACTGGCAGGTGTACCATAACCAGGAGGTTTTACACCTTTCCAAGAAGCCGAAAATTCCCATTCCACAGTGTCCGGAAACGGGGAGCAGACCACATCTGGACTCCTTTCTTCCGGGTTTATCCTTATGATACCATAGCCATGACCCAGGGGCCAGGCCAGACCGGTAACCTTCGCTCGCCTACGTCTTCACTCCGGTTATCAGTCTAATCACATCGGGATAAAACCTCTCTTAGCTAATGGGCTAAAGTTGCCCGACATGTTCTGAAGAGCTGCAAGGTGATCCATGAGGCATGTGTTTACTTTCTTATCGGCGCTGAACTTTTGGACCGCCAGCCGCCGTTTACAACTCTATGACTGCTTC